>NZ_MAAX01000053.1 GCF_002162835.1 Nonlabens dokdonensis | reverse complement strand
CTAGAAGCTCACTCACATAAAGACTTGATTCCATGTCCATGTCTGTTCCCGCATTAACCGCAAGTTGCGCAGCAGTGCGACCATCAGGTGCATAACCGTGAGGCACTAACTCTGCCACTGAGCCCCAATCAGAAACAACAAAACCTTTAAATTGCCATTCGTCCTTCAGAATATCTCTGAGTAAAAAATCATTTGCTGTGGCTGGTATACCGTTGAGCTGATTAAAACTATTCATAAAAGTTTTTACTCCTGCCTCGTTTGCTGCTTTAAAAGGTGGTAAAACAACATTATAAAGAGTAGACGTTCCTAAATCTGCATTATTGTATTCTCTACCACCTTCTGGAAAACCATAAGCAGCAAAATGCTTAGCACAAGCAATTATTGATTCTCTACTAGAAAGATCTTCTCCTTGAAAGCCTTTAATTCTAGCCTTTGCGATGAGACTTCCTAAGTAGGGATCTTCACCAGCTCCTTCCATAACTCTGCCCCATCGTGCATCTCTAGAGATATCTACCATAGGTGCAAAGGTCCAGTTAATACCAGCAGCACTAGCTTCCTTTGCTGCTAGACGAGCTGAGTTTTCAATTGCCTTAAGATCCCAGCTAGCAGCTTCTGCAAGAGGAATAGGACTCATAGTTTTATATCCATGAATGACATCGTAACCAAAAATTAACGGTATACCCAACCTCGACTCTTCTACTGCAATCCTTTGTACTGCCCTTATCTCTTCTACACCTTTTACATTGAGCATAGAACCTACATAACCTTTCTTTATATGTTCAAATTTTAACTCAGTATCATCTCCATCTGGCACAGGTCCAGTAAAATCCATAAAACCATTGTACTGGTTCATTTGGCCTATTTTTTCTTCTAAAGTCATTAATTGTAAAAGAGAGTCTACTCTTGCATCAATACGGCTATTTTGATCGTTGAAATTAACTTTATTTGTAACATTATCTGTGTTACTATCAGCACAGCCTATTAGTAACAATAGTAACCAAGCAATGTAAAACGTAGTTCTTAAAGTAGATTGTTTCATAATTAATAAGTCTTAAATTATAATGTTGATCTCGCTTTCGCGAAAGCGGAAAAATCATCAATCAATAATTAAAAAAACTTGCCAGTTAGATTTGTTTGATCTTCATAGCAAGTTTCACATTTAGGGGAAATCAAAGTTTTTTAAAATTTAAGCTTTTCATTTTTATCCCAAAGTCCCCAATAGGCGCCTACTTCTCCTTCATCGCCTTTCTTCCAGGATTCATCAAAAGAAGAGAAATAAAAAACGTCTATGTCATTTTTTTGAGACCATTTTTGGGTGTCGATAAAATATTTTATTGCATTAAGTTCTGTAGAATGGGCATCTCCTAAACTCTCTCCTTTACTAGGCCATCCAGTTTCTGTAATAATGATTCTTTTATTATGGCAAACATTTAAAACTTGGTGGTACATATCATTCATATGTCCTAAGGAATAATCTATTGAAGTGCCTTCCCAAAACGGATAGCAATTAGCAAGTATAACATCACTATTCTCAACAAGCTCTGGATGTCGAGCAAATTCATAATAGGCATCTACATATCCTACTGGCACTTCAGGAACAGCCTTTTTAACTCTCTTAATGTAATCAAGTAATTGATTTAAAGTAAGATCATTACGGTACAACACCTCATTACCTACCGCAGCTATATCGACTAGGCCTCTTTGAGCTAGAAGAATAAGCGCTTCTATTTCTTGTTCATTTTTTTCAAGATCATCACTCAACCAGGCTCCTACTAATGTTTTTAAATTATGTTCTTGTGCTATTTCAGGTACAAATTCATTTCCTTCAATGCAAGAAAAGGAGCGAATCCATTTGGTATAAGGTTTCAAAATTTTGATTCGGCGTGCTACTTGTTCTCTAGAGATGTGGTCACCTGGTTCCTGTCCATCTTCATACATACTAAAACATATTCCATGGAGTCCATCTTTTAAAGTGTCCTTCCATAAGAGCTGCAAATCCACTTTGTTATAGTTAGAAATAACTATCCCGTCTGACTGCGCATGCTGGGCTCTTTTTGATTTTAAAAATTGCTCTTTTCTAAATGACATGTTAGTATTTTAGTTGTTCATTTTTATCCCAAATTCCCCATCTGGCACCTAGCTCGCCTTCCTGACGTATTTTCCAAGACTCATCAAAAGAAGAAAAATAAAAAATTGCGACATCATTCTCTTGGGCCCAATTCATCACGTTTACAAAATACTTCATAGCATTCTCCTTAGAGGGAACAGCATTTTTATTTACTTCTCCTTCATTAGGCCAGCCAGTTTCTGTAATAATTACGTTTTTACCTCTTGCCATCTCATGGACAACCTCATACATTTGTTTAAGGTAAGCAGTTGCGTTATCAATTCCACAACCTTCCCAAAATGGATAACAATTTATCAAAATGACATCACAAGCTTCAATCAATTCTGGGTTTTCTACATATTGATAATAAGCATCTACATAACCTACAGGAACATCAGGTATA
>NZ_MAAX01000178.1:1847-25614 GCF_002162835.1 Nonlabens dokdonensis | reverse complement strand
ATAATCTTTTGGATTTTGATTTGTGGCGACCATAGCATTCCACAGTCTTGCGCCATCAAGATGAAATCCTAGACCATGTTTTTCACAAACTGCCTTAATTTCCTTAAAAGTTTGCATACTATAGCAAGCGCCTCCACCTTTATTTGTGGTATTTTCTACACATACTAATGTAGTCAGTGGACTGTGATAAAAATCTGGCGGATTAATTGCCTCTTCTACTTGAGCTGCTGTTATCATACCTCTATCTCCATCTAGTAGTTTACAAGAGACACCGCTATTAAAGGAAACGCCACCACCTTCATAGTTATAAACATGTGCATATTTATCACAAATGAGTTGCTCACCTGGTTGAGTGTGCATTTTAATCGCAGCTTGATTTGCCATGCTTCCCGTTGGAAAAAAAAGCGCATCATCCATTCCAAACATTTCTGCTACTCGCCTCTCCAGCTCATTCACAGTAGGATCTTCTTTATAGACATCGTCTCCTACCTCTGCATTAAAAATTGCCTCCATCATTCCTTTTGATGGTTTAGTCACCGTATCGCTTTTTAAATCGATCATATAAATTAGTTATTAAAAGATAAGGTCCCTAAATTAGTTTTAAAGCATTTATCTTTTTTGTGTAATAGTAATTGTAATTGTTCCGCTTTCGCGAAAGCGGTATAAAAATAATCTCTACACCTTACATATAGCATCTCTAGAGCAAAGAATTTAATTCTATTTTTGCAATTGTTGAAAACCATTTTATGATCACTGCAGAACAGGTTAAAGAATTGCAAGAAAGAGTTTCTAAACTCAAAAACTATTTACAAATCGATGCCAAACAAATAGAAATTACTAATCTGGAAGAAAAGACATTTTCTCCCGACTTCTGGAATGATCCTAAAGAGGCTGAAGGCATCATGAAAGTACTAAGAAATAAAAAACAGTGGACTACTGATTATGCTACTGCAGTTACTTTAACAGAAGATCTAGAGGTACTTTTTGAATTTTTTAAAGAAGACGAGGCGACTGAAAATGATGTAATTCTTAAATACAATGCTGCAAATGATCTCATAGAAAAACTGGAGTTTAAGAACATGCTTTCTAATGAAGGTGATGACATGAGTGCTGTATTACAAATCACTGCTGGCGCAGGTGGTACGGAATCATGTGATTGGGCAGAGATGTTAATGAGAATGTACCTCATGTGGGCTGAAAAAAATGGTTACAAAGTAAAGGAACTAAACTTTCAAGCTGGTGATGTAGCTGGTATTAAAACCGTGACTTTAGAAATCGAAGGTGATTATAGCTTTGGGTGGTTAAAGAGTGAAAATGGTGTGCACCGTCTTGTCCGTATCTCTCCATTTGATTCTAATGCAAAACGTCATACTTCCTTTGCCTCTGTTTATGTTTATCCGCTTGCTGATGATTCTATAGAAATAGATATCAATCCAGCAGATATCTCTTGGGATTTTGCTCGATCAAGTGGTGCTGGTGGACAGAATGTGAACAAAGTAGAGACCAAAGCGATTCTTACGCACCATCCATCTGGTATAGTGATTCATAATTCAGAAACAAGATCTCAACTAGAAAATAGAGAGAAGGCTATGCAAATGCTTAAATCCCAACTTTTTGAAATAGAGCTGCAAAAACGTAATGCTGCCAGACAAGAAATTGAATCTGGTAAAATGAAGATAGAATGGGGTTCTCAAATACGTAATTATGTGTTACACCCATATAAATTAATTAAGGACGTGAGAACAGGTCATGAAACAGGTAATGTTGATGCAGTATTGAACGGTGATCTTGATGCTTTTCTTAAGGCATTCTTAATGGAAGATAGTAAGGAAATTCCTAGTGACGAGCTTTAACTTAAGTTTAATAAACCTCGATGAAACCATAAGATAGATTTGCGATCAAAGGATAAACCTTAAGATCGTTATGAAAAAAATTTTATTGCTTGTGTTTCTATTAATTGGAAGCTATTCTTATTCTCAGAATCCCGAGCCTGTTACAGTAAAAGGAAAATTAATAGATAAAAATACTGGTACTCCTTTAGAGTTTGCTACTATATCATTTATAAGCAAAGATCCCCAAAAAGCCCCTCAAGGTGGTGTTACTGACCTAGAAGGAAATTATAACATTAAAGTTACTCCGGGAACCTATACTATAAAATGGGAATACATCACATTTAAAAGTGAAGTCAGAGAGAATCAAGTAATTTCAGAAGATAAAGACTTTGGAACAATTTCTCTTGAAATTGATGTAGCAGAGCTTGATACATTAGTCATAGTGGCAGAGAAAACTACTGTAGACATTAGGCTTGATAAAAAAATCTACAACATAGGTAAAGATCTCACTGTACGCGGTGGTAGCGCCAGTGATGTGCTCGATAATGTTCCATCTGTATCAGTAGACGTAGAAGGTAATGTAGCACTAAGAGGTAATGATAATGTTACCATTCTTATAGACGGTAGACCTAGTGCATTAGTAGGTTTCAATGGTGCTGAAGCTTTGAGACAAATCCCAGCAGACGCTATTGAAAAGGTAGAGGTTATTACTTCTCCTAGCGCAAGATATGATGCTGAAGGTACCGCTGGTATCTTGAATATCATTTTGAGAAAAAATAAATTAGTAGGGTTCAATGGCTCCTTACAATTAGACACTGGATACAATCCACAATTAGGAACTTCATTCAACGGTAACTTTAGAACTGATAAATGGAACTTTTTTACAAATACTGGATTTAGATATAGAGAACGTCCAGGAAACGCTTCTAGTAATTCAGAATTTTTCAGTGCAACAGCTCAAAATAGATTTGTAAATGAACAAAGAGATTTTGATCGTGTAGGCAGAAACTTTTTCACAAGTTTAGGAGCTGAATACTTTATTGACGACAGCTCAAGTATCGTAGGTAACATTGTTTATCGCAAAGGAAATGATGATGATGTAAATACTAATATCATCGAGCGACTTGATGAGAATCGAAATCTTAATGAGGCAACAGAAAGAATTGAAGAAGAAGCTGAAGAAGATACTAGAATTCAATACTCACTAGACTACAAAAAAGATATAGACGATAATGGACAGAAGATTAATGCAACATTGCAATATTCTACATCTGTCGAAGATCAATTTGCAGATATAGTAGAAACCGAAACTACTACAAACATGGTAAATGATATAGAACGCACGGTATCACAAGAAGATGAGACTAACGCAAACTTGCAAATAGATTATGAACTACCCATAGGAGAAGATACGCAATGGGAGGCTGGATATAGAGGTAACTATCGTGATATTTCAAACTCATTTTATCTTGAGGAACAAATAGGCTTTCCTGGAGGTCCTATAGTTCCAGACTTGGGATTAAATAACACGTTTAATTACGAAGAACTAGTTAACGCATTCTACGGACAATTCGGTAAAGAGTTAGGGAAATTCTCCTTTTTAGCTGGTCTAAGATTTGAACAGACTAACGTTGTCATCAGTCAAGAAACAACTAACTCTGAAGACAAGAAGGACTATAGTAGCCTATTCCCTACTCTTAATTTAGGTTACGAAATTCAAGATGGAGAAAATATTACTTTGGGCTTTAATAGAAGAGTGAGAAGACCACGTGGTAGATTCTTAAATCCTTTCCCGAGCAGATCCAGTGAATCAAATATTTTTCAAGGTAATGTAGATCTAGATCCAACTTTTACTAACTCTTTAGATTTAGGATATCTTAGAAGATGGAAGAAAGTTACTTTAAGCACATCGATATACTACAATAGAAGTGACGAGAACTGGGAATTTATTCAAGAAGATACCGGTGAAATAACTGACAATGGAGATCCTATAATTAGACGCACACCTGTAAACTTATCTACGCAAGAAAGAGCCGGATATGAATTCACTCTTACTTATAGACCTTTTAAATGGTGGACTATTAATTCAGATTTTAATCTTTTTCATGTTACTACAGATGGAGAGTTCAACAACCAGAACTTTGATTTTGAGAATACCACATACTTTGCTAGACTTAACCAAAAGTTCAGCATTCCTTCAGGAATTGATTTCCAAACACGTTTGAACTATCGAGGAGCTTCAGAGAATGCACAAGGTACTCAAGATGGTATATTTACAATGAATCTTGCTGCTAGCAAAGACATATTAAATGATGATGCAACAATATCTTTAAACGTAAGTGATTTATTTAATAGTCGTATAAGACAAAGCACAGTATCAACACCTACTTTTAATTCTTCTAGTGAATTTCAATGGAGAGAAAGACAGGTGAACCTAAGTTTTGTTTATCGTTTTAATCAACAAAAGAAACGTAATCAAGGAGGTCGCAACGATTATGAAGGTGGAGATGACGAGTTTGAAGGATAATTATAAATTTGTTATTTAACATAATTAAAACTTTTTATCGATTAATTTATTAGAATATTTGTTATAAAATATAAGAAATTATGAAAAAGTTATTTTTTACTGTTGTAATAGGATTAGGTTTTCTACTGCAATCAAATGCACAACAAATCTCTAAAAATGCCATAGGTATAAGGTTAGGCGATGGAGATGGGTTTGGAACTGAGATATCGTACCAAAGAGGTTTAGGAGATAACAACCGTCTAGAAATAGATTTAGGTTATGAAGATGGCGATGGGTTTGATGGCTTTAAAGCTACTGGTATTTATCAATGGTTATGGAACATTGAAGGAGGTTTTAACTGGTACGCAGGTGCCGGTGGTGGTTTAGGATCAATCAGTATTGATGACGATTTTAGAAGAAGAGCAGGTTTTGATGACGATTCAGAGTTTTTTCTTTTAGCTGCTGGTCAAGTAGGTATAGAATATAACTTTGATTTTCCATTACTTATATCTTTAGATGTAAGACCAGAATTTTACTTTGGAGACTTCAGAGATGGTAATGACTTAGATGTAGCTTTAGGTATGAGGTACCGATTCTAATATAAAGAAATAGTTAAAACTAAAAAGGTTGCTAGAAAACTCTAGCAACCTTTTTTATTTAATTAGCTTATTAACTATAACAATTTAGAAACCATTAGTTTCTTTACCTAATTCCATTAAATCATCAAAATAATTAAATAGTTTACCTTTAGTAATTACGGCTCCAGATTCAATTAACTTAAATTTATCTTCATTAGGGTTATCACTATATGATTTTTTTGCTGTGAAGATTTTCACCTCATCATCTAGTAGATTTTTTTGCAACCATTTATAACCATCGCTAGTGGTAATATCTATTAATTCATCACCTACAATAATAGATATAAGCTCCATCTCATTTTCGCCTAATGAAAACAGGTTCATTGTTCTCGGTGAAATATGCTCTAAGTACTCTGCTTTACTCAATACACCTTCCCATACTAGATCAGAAAACACATCGATTTCCTCTTCAGCAACTTGCGGTTTATTTTTTTTTATATCATCCCATTCAGAAGCAGTTATGGATTGAGAGGCTAGAAAATTTATAAATTCTGGATGCATTTCTTCTAGCTGCTCTTTGGTAAGTCTTCTATACTTCATTGTAAATATTTTGTAAAATCAAATAAAATTAAAAAAGCCGCTTCAATTTAATGAAACGGCTTTATTATAAATAAAATCTCTTTTATTTTTCTGCAACCACGTTAAAAATAAGTTTAGCACTTACCTCTCTGTGGAAACGTACATCAGCTTCATACTGACCTAATCTCTTGATAGTACCACCAGCAACAGATATAAACTTCTTTTCAATTTCTACACCATTTTTAGCAAGGGCGTCAGAAACGTCTGCAGTAGTAATAGAACCAAACAATTTGTCTCCATCACCAGTTTTTGCTGTAATCTTAAGGTCAAGCGCAGCAAGTTTATCTGCCTGCTCTTGCGCAGCCTTAATGTTTGAAGCTTCTTTATGAGCTCTTTGTTTAAGCGTTTCAGCAAGAACTTTCTTTGCACTAGAAGTCGCCATTACAGCAAGACCATTAGGGATTAAAAAGTTACGGCCATAACCAGGCTTAACAGTCACTACATCGTCTGCAAAACCTAAATGTTCTACATCTTTCTTTAATATAAGTTCCATATTGTTAATCTGATTTTATTATTTAAGTAAATCACCTACGTAAGGCATGATAGCGATGTGACGAGCACGTTTTACAGCTACAGCGACTTTACGTTGATACTTTAAAGATGTTCCTGTAAGACGACGTGGTAACAATTTACCTTGCTCATTTACAAAACCAAACAACCAGTCTGCATCTTTATAATCTATATATTTAATACCACTACGCTTAAAACGGCAGTATTTTTTTCTCTCTTGAGTTTCAATTTTTAAAGGAGATAAGTAACGGATGTCACCATCTTTTTTACCTTTAGCTTGTTGTTGTAATGTTGCCATGGATTAAGCTTTAGATTTTTTAGATAATTTAGCTCTTCTTTTCTCTGCCCACTCGATAGCGTACTTATCAAGCTTTACAGTAAGATATCTCATAACACGCTCATCACGACGAAATTCTACTTCGTAGTCATTGATCACGTCACCAGACACTTCAAATTGGAAAAGGTGGTAAAAGCCACTTTTTTTGTTCTCGATTGCATAAGCCAGTTTTTTAAGGCCCCAATCTTCTTTAGCTACCATTTTAGCTCCACGTTGAGTAAGGAAATTCTCAAACTTCTTTACTGTTTCCTTTACCTGATCATCAGATAAAACGGGATTCAAAATGAAAACAGTTTCGTATTGATTCATAATAATTATTGTTTAAAACGGCTGCAAAAGTACTCTATTTAATAATAAACAACAAGTCTATCTATAATATATTGCAAATGAGTTAAAACCTTTATGTACCCTATTAAATCTAATCTCTTGTTTCTAAAATAAAACTGAGGTCTATGAGAATTATTATTGACCTAATTTGCTAAAACTCTCCACTAAAAAGTGTAACTAAAGTTAAAAAATTAAAAGAAATTAGAATTATAGCACAAAATGAATCAACTGTAAACCATTAATAATTAATTAAATAAACTTAATACAGACTTAAAACCAATCGATTAAGCCTCTATAAGTTAATTGATTACAGAAAGTTAAAATGACTATAATTTCGCTATATCGTAAAAAAGTCCGATTAAATGACGTTTTTGCTTGTATTTCATCAGAAAAGTGATTACTATTGTCATGAAACCATTAATTAAGGCGATGAGTAACACTATTCTTAACTGTTTTGTTGTTGATGATTCAAGCATTCAACGATTAGCTATTGTCAAAATGATTGAAAATCATCCTAATCTACTACTCAAGGGTGAATTTAGTAATGCTGTAGAAACTAAAACGGCCTTAAAAGAGCAAAGTATTGACTTAATTTTTCTTGATATTGAGATGCCTATTCTTACAGGATTTGATTTACTTGATGATTTAACAGATAAACCAGGTGTTATTTTTGTTACAGGACAGACTAAGTATGCTTTTAAAGCATTTGATTATGCTGCTATAGACTATTTACAAAAACCTATTAAAAAAGATAGATTCCTATATGCTGTAGAACGAGCCTTACTATCGCATAAAATGAAAACCGAAATGATCGAAGATCGTGGAGAGTTTATTTTTGTGAAGAGCAACCTAAAAAAACGTAAAGTTTATTTAAAGGAATTGAGGTACATTCAAGCATTAGGCGACTACGTTAAACTTATTACTGAAGATGATAGCCTTATCGTATTATCTACAATGAAGTCGTTTGAAAACTCACTTCCTAGTGAAGACTTTTTGAGAATACATAAGTCTTATATTATCAATTTAAGAAAGGTGGAGAAATTTAATTCTAAAGCTGTAGAGCTAGGCAAGGAAGTATTACCGTTAAGTCGCAATAGGAAATCGGACTTAGTAGAAGCACTCTCACAATTTTAATGATAATTTTTTATAATTATTTACAAGCTGCTCTAACGAGTGGCTTTTTTTATTCCCTTATGTTTTTACAGGTTGAGTATTATACATATCTCGCTTTCGCGAAAGCGTAACACAGAACTTTACAGTCGTAATTAATAAGCATCTACATCTATATTGCACCTCACAGATCGATATTGTTTTATCGATTCAAAGCTCCTCTTTACTTTCATGATATAACCTTTCACTTGCTCTGGTGACTGATTCTTTGCAAGTTTAATAATCACATGAATATTATATAAATTTCTAATGCGAGAAACTGGTGGAAATTCAGGACCTAAGACTGTCACGCCATGAGGTATTTGATTTAACGCATTAACAAACCATGTACTAGAATCTAACGTGGTTTGATAATCTCTATGCTTAAAAGTTATTCTTATTAATCGCTGAAATGGAGGATATTTAAATTGATACCTCTCCTCTATTTGCTCCTCGTACATGTTTTTATAATCATAAGAGCTTACTTGTTGTAGTATTCTATGATCTGGATTATAGGACTGTATTAAAACTTTACCTCTTTCATTTGTACGTCCTGCTCTACCAGAGACTTGGGTAAGCAATTGAAAACAGCGCTCGTGTGCTCTAAAATCTGGGAAGTTAAGCATGGAGTCTGCATTCATGACTCCTACCAGGCTCACGTTCCTAAAATCTAGTCCTTTAGTAAGCATTTGAGTTCCTACTAGACAGTCTATCGCTCCTGTATCCATTTCATGAATAAGCTTTTGATAAGAATTCTTACCTCTAGTGGTATCTAGATCCATACGAGCCACCTTATGATTAGGAAATATCATGTGGAATTCCTGCTCAATTTGCTCTGTCCCAAAGCCTTTTGTATCCATAGCGGGACTAGAACAAGAAGGGCACTCTTTAGGAACAAATGTATGATAGCCACAATAATGGCATCTTAATTGACCTTTATATTGATGGTAGGTTAAACTTACATCACAATTAGGACATTGTGGAGCATTACCACATGTATTACATTCCATGATAGGTGCATAACCTCTCCTATTTTGAAATAATATGACTTGCTTTTTATCCCTAAAAGCTTCTTGCATATGATCAATGAGCGTATCAGAAAAATGACCATTCATTTTCTTGCGTTTATGCTTTTCCTTAATATCTACGATATTAATTTCAGGCATAAGTACGTTACCATATCTTTTTTTAAGTTCTACGATGCGGTATTTACCTGTACTGGCATTATAATAACTCTCTAAGGCAGGAGTTGCACTACCTAGTAAAACAGATGCCTTTTTAAAGTGACCTAAAACTATCGCCGCATCTCTAGCATGATAGCGTGGTGCAGGATCAAATTGTTTAAAACTTGTTTCATGTTCTTCGTCTATAATAATAAGACCTAATTTCTTAAAAGGAAGCAGTAATGAACTGCGCGCTCCTATAATTACATAAGGTTCAGTAGCATTTAGGACATGATTCCATACTTCTAATCGCTCATTTAAATTATACCTAGAATGGTACACTAAAACTTGATGTTTGAAAAAATTCTTAAGTCGTGTTATTAATTGTGTAGTTAACGCTATTTCTGGTAAAAGATAAAGCGCTTGATTCCCTTTCTCTAACTGATCCTTTATTAATTGGACATAGAGTTGGGTTTTCCCACTAGAAGTAACACCGTGTAACAAGACCGTTTTTGATTCTTGAAAATAACTCTCAATTTTTTTTAGCGCCTGAGATTGCTCTTCATTAAGTGTATACAGTAAAGCACCATCTTCTTTTTTATCAAGGACGCGATCTACCTCTTCTTCTATTTCTACAACAATCTCTTTCAAGACTAAGGACTTTATGACAGCGCTAGTAACATTTGCACGTTCCATAAGCTGTTTTTTACTTACTGGACGGCTATTTCCTGCTTGCATCATGAATAATGTCATGACAGCATCGCGCTGTTTAGGCGCTCTTGTTAACTCTTCTAAAATCATTTTAAGGCGCTCCTCATCCTTTAACTCATCATGAAGGTAAATGTATTTTTCAGTTTTAGGCTTGTAGCTGTTATACAGTTCTTCTTGAAGAATGATATAATTTTTATCCAGCATTTTTTGCAGGATAGGTAAAACGCTTTTACGATCAAGAATACTCATTACATCTTGAACCTTTAGTGAGTTGCGTTCTTCTAGAGCTTCCATGACTAAATATTCTCTATCATTTAGCTCTTCCTGATCTATTAATAATGATTCATTTCTTAGAACAATGGTTTCACTTTCTAGCAGCAAGGACTTAGGCAGTGCTGCTCGCATAACTTGGCCTATAGCACATAAATAATAGTTACTAATCCAGTTCCAAAATTTTAATTGATCTTTTGTAACTACTGGTTTCTCATCAATGATAAATTCAATATCCTTAATCTCATATGTTGCTGTATTGTTATGATGTACCTCATATACAATCGCTGTGTAAATCTTAGATTTTCCAAAAGGAACGGCGACTCTCATTCCCGGCTCGAGAAATTGAGACTCTGCCTTATTAATGGAATAGGTAAAATACCTTTCTAAAGGTAGCGGCAATATAACATCTACGTAATACGACATAAGATGTAAAAATAAGAAGGATTAGATTATACAGCGTGGCGAAAACAAAAAAAGCACAAAATCAAATTGATTTTGTGCTTTTTATTAAGACTGAGATTTATTTCTATAACCTATCAATGATCTTATTCATAAGCTCAGATGTTGAAGAATAATCTTCATTATCACGTTTTGCAATTTCTATGGCTTCTTTTGCTTTTTTCAGTGCCTGCTTATATTCACCAGTTTTGAAATAAAGTGATGCTAGCGTATCTGTGTTGTAATAGTTTTTATCTAAAGTTATGGATCTCTCAACTATTTCAATTCCTTTATACAGCGTTTTAGTTTCATCATGTTCTAGATATATGTGCCAGGCTAGAGAGTTTAAATTAGACCATGAGTCCCAAATATTTGCAATAGTAGAAATAGAAAATTCACTCTCATAACCATGCTTAGCAGTTGCATCATAATAAGATGTCTCAGTAGATTCTATTACTTCTTCTATTTCAACAACATCATCTTCTGTCTCATAATACATATATTTCTCAATAAGAGATTCCATAACTTCTTTAGACCTCATTCCTTCTATCACCTCAAGCGTTGAAGAGTTTTTTATGAAAAAGTAAGTAGGCATTGCAGTAACACCTAGTATATCATCCACCTCATTTTTATCTACGTCTATTTTATAAAAGTCCACTCGACCACCATACTTAGTAACTAATTTTTTAAGTATAGGATCCATTTTTTTACAAGGACCGCACCAGGTAGCATAAAAGTCAACTACTATTAGCCTATCGTTATCGATAAGAAGTTTTGCTTCGGCATTATCATCTGTTAGTTCTGTTTGAGCAATGCTTACTGAGCAACAGGAAAGTATAAAAAGTAGAATAAATTTTTGTAGTCTCATAATAATGGAATTGAATAGGCAATTTAAAATAAAATTAACAATTCTATCTACCCTATAATGGGTATTTTATGATTGAAATTCCGCTTTCGCGAAAGCGGAACCATAATAAACTAGTAGTCGTGCAAGCTTCTTCTTAGAATGTTGACAAACTTGTTGAGAAACAAAAGAGCAAATAAATTGATCAGGTTTAAATGTACCTATCTTTAAACAAAAGCATCAAAAATGAATACTCGAGATGAATATCTAGTTGCCCTGAGACCTACTTTACCTAACGTAAAAATTAATGATAGAATGAGCGATGAGGAGCGTTTTCAAAATGAAACACTGCGACCTATTGCAAAACTTCAAAACGATTTATTAGTTGCAATGTTTAGGAATTATATTCACAAACATAAAAATGTGTTTTATGGACTTACAGCGCATAAGCGTATTGATTACATTGAAAACGCTGTGAATAGAGATCAAAAGTTTAGGAACTCGTTAAAAGGAATGATTTTAGGATTATTTACAATTGAAGAATATGAACATTATATAACTAATTCTAGTGCTTTAAATAAACGCATGATGAATCTAGTAAGAGAACGTTTAATAAGTAACATTCTTTTGTTTGAAAAACCTGCAGTAAGATCATAAAAGTGATTCTCCGTTTAAATCTGTAGTAAGAATATCAGACATAAGGTCTAAATATGGTCTTGCTAGCTTAAAAGAGTTATTTATTATTTGTGAAAAATTGTCGCTCAAAACCTCTTCATCACTAAAAGATCTTAAAAAGTAATAGGATTTGTAGCGCAGCAAATCTATCTCAGGATGATTTTTATCAAAATTTCTAGGAGCAGTTTTGAGAGTATCTCCTTGAAAATTTCCCCAACAAGACTTAAAGTCTGGAGCATGTATAAATACTTTTAAATCACTAGCATCTAAGGCTATTTCTTTGCGTACTCTCAATAAGTCTTCTTTTTCTGGAGCAAAAAAACCTACACCTATAACCGTCTGACCTGGTTTCACTCTTAAGTAATATCCACCTCGCCTAGTTTCTCCAGAACGTATCCAGTTTGCGCTTCTATGAACTTTAAATGGTGTCTTATCTTTAGAGAATCTTATGTCCCTATAAATTCTATAAGTTTTCAATTTCTCAATCACATCATGCTCATTTAGGTCTAACATCATGTTATGAGCAAACTCCTTGAATCGGGCATCTAGTTTTTTGAACTCACTTTTATTCTTCTCAAACCAATCTCTGTTATTATTGGTTTCTAATTCTCTTAGAAAATGTAGTAATTGTGGTTGTATCATAAAAAAAATGCCTTTGAAAGTTCAAAGGCAAGTTATTATTTAATTAGGTTAACATCTATTGAATAACTAGTTTTTTAGTCGTGAAAGAAGTTCCATCACCTACTCTAACGATGTATATACCACTCTGGAAACTTGAAGTGTCAATTCGTTTATTAGTTGAGCCATTAGCTGGATAAGTTCTATTTAAGACCTGCTTGCCTAATACATCATATATATCTACATTAATTTTGTTACTTAACATTGCTTCATTAAAAGCTATGTTTACATAATTATTTGCTGGATTAGGGAATAATTCAAAAGATTGTAAATTCACTGTATCGTTAGAAAGAGTAACATTATCTGCTCCAGAAATAATTAGGGAATAGTCTTGAGAACCATTTAATAAATTCCCTTTGTGAGTTACAGAAATCGTGTAGTTTCCTACCGGTTGATCTATTTCAATCTTTTCAAAATTATCGACATTGTTGACACCTGTGATAGCAGCATTAAGAGGAAATGCTGGATCTAATTTCCACGGTCTATAAACGACTCCATTCTGGTCAGTTACCACAAGATCTAGGTCATTTACTAACATAGGTGTTCTATCATCATTTTGAACTACAGATGTAAGATCACTTGTAGCAGTTGCAGGATCTGTCCAAGAAATAGACACGGTTAATTTATTATCAAATAAAGCTGACCCATTTGCAGTAATATTTTTAGAATATGAAGCACCTTGAGACAGTGTGGATTCATCTATTAATGATGATGTCCCATTTTGTTCAATAACATGAGCTGCACCTTCCGTATTCATAAGTCCCCAACCAAACCTATAGTCAGGACCTGGTGATGTACCAGCTTCATAAGCAGAATGCAAAATTACACCTTTCAATGACGCAGCTTTCATATAACTGCTATTTATGGAATTATAAAATTGCTGTAATATAATCGCACCACCAGCCACTGCAGGTGATGACATTGATGTACCGCTTCTATTTATGTATTGCGTGTCTGAAAGATCTCCTGTACTATACATGGAAACGCCCTTTGTACTAATATCTGGTTTAACCCTACCATCATCAGTTGGTCCCCAACTGCTAAATCGAGACATACTAACGCTAGAAGGCCCGGTGTAATTTGTAACGCCTACAGATGCTCCTACAACAACTATGTTCTTAGCATTTGATCTTGAAGTGAGAAGGTCATAACCACCATCAGACGTATTTACCCCATCATTTTGGGAATTTCCAGCACTACTAAAAATTAAATAATAAGGATAAGTAAAAGAAATTTGATCCCAAGCTTGAGCACCGTCATCATATTTACCTAACGCAGCAACAGAAACAGCATCTGCAGGGATTCCATAACTATGATTTGATACTAATAAACCGCCTGAAGCGGCGCTAGACATCTCTCTTTCATCTTCAACTTCAGAACTTGACTGTCTAAACTTATAATATTCAACTATAGACTGTGGCGCCATACCTCTAGCGCTTAAATCTCCAGTCCCGTCAGAAGCAATAGTCCCTGCCACATGTGTAGCATGACCACTTATGGTCTGTAATACTTCACCTGCCGAAGTTCTCCCAGTATAAGAACGATGTGTTTCTCTGATTTTTCCACCGTCCCATACTCCTACTGTCATTCCTTGGCCTTCTAAATTGATACCAAAGGAACCACCAGATTGCAATTCTCGAACACCTTGCATTTGAGCTGCTTGTTCGTTCATAGTACTCACATATAATGGGTCACCTAAAAAATTTGCTCCTACAAGATAGGCTGTGGTGCCGTCTTTAGTTGTTATTGTAGAAGGCCAATTATGAATAGCTTGTAAACGCTCAAAACGTTTTTGATTTTTTGCTTCAAGATCATCAAGATATTTTTCTAAGGCTTGTATCTTATCCTGATCGTAACTTTTACTAATTTCAGCTCTTTCAGCCTTAGTTTGTCCCAATACATTAATGCTAGTTGAGACGGCTAAGAATATAAAAAAGACTATTTTTAATTTATTCATAATAATTTTTATAAAAAGGTAGAATTGTTGATAAATATGTTGCTATACTTATCATTAAACAAATATCTTTGTTCTGTAAATGATAATTGCAATTTAACTCAAAAAAGCATTATTCTTTATCACTTTTTCTTAATTAATAATTTTAAGGAAGACAAAATCACAAAACAATAACTGACAGATGAAATTTATAGTATCTAGTTCTTACTTACAAAAACACCTTCAACTATTAGGTGGAGTCATAAATAATAACAATACCTTACCGATATTAGATAATTTTTTATTGGAATTAACTGGAAATGAACTCAAAGTATCTGCTAGTGATATGGAGACCACCATCGTTAGTAAATTAGATGTAGAAAGTGAAGACGATGGTAGCATTGCTTTACCTGCTAAACTTTTACTAGACACTTTAAAAACTTTTCCAGAACAACCGCTTACTTTTCATAGCGTGGACAACATGATGATTGTAAGTCATGATAAAGGAAAATCTGAAATTGCTTGTGCTGCTGCAGAGGAGTTCCCTAAGGCAGTTTCTATTACTGATCCTAGCAGTACTTCAATTATGGGTGATACACTTGCTACTGCCATTAACAAAACCATCTTTGCTGCTGGAAATGATGACCTTAGACCAGTTATGAGTGGTGTGTTTTTTCAATTTGCAAGCGATTCCTTAACTTTTGTAGCTACAGATGCTCATAAATTAGTCCGTTATAAAAGAGAAGATCTTTCAGCTAGTCAAACAGCAGAATTTATTATGCCTAAAAAACCTTTAAATCTTCTTAAAGCAATGCTACAAGGAAGTGAGTCAGAGGTTTTAGTTGAATATAATGATAGTAACGCTCAATTTAGCTTTGATTCAACGACTATCATTTGTCGTTTAATTGATGGTAAGTATCCTAATTACGAAGCGGTAATACCTAAAGAAAACCCTAATAAATTAACTATTTCTAGGACGCAGTTACTTAACTCTGTGCGACGTGTGAGTATTTTTTCAAATAAAACGACTCATCAAATAAGACTTAAAATGGCTGGTGCAGAATTAAACATCAGTGCTGAAGATTTAGACTACAGCAATAAGGCAGATGAGCGCCTAACCTGTGATTATCAAGGTGACGACATGCAAATAGGCTTTAATAGTAGGTTTTTAATAGAGATGCTTAACAATTTAACTTGTGATGATGTTTCTCTAGAAATGTCCTTACCTAATCGCGCTGGTATTTTAACGCCAGTTGATGGATTAGACGAAGGCGAGAATGTAACTATGTTAGTTATGCCAGTAATGCTTAATCAGTAGATTTTAAAAAGTTCCAATTAAAAAGGCTCGCAATTGCGAGCCTTTTTAATTTTATAATTTAGAGGATTATGCGTGCTGTTCTTCATGTTTACCTTCACGTACTTCTTCAACTAACTTATTGTTGAATGCATCAAGATCGTCGGGCGTTCTACTAGTTGTAAATCCTTGATCAACTACAACTTCTTCATCTACCCAATTACCACCTGCATTTTCTACATCTTTTTTCAACGATGGGTAAGATGTCAATTTTCTACCTTTTAATACATCTGCATCAATTAAAGGTTGAATCCCATGACATATTGCACTTACTGGTTTCTTTTGCTCAAAGAATGCGGTAATAAATTTAATAGAATCCTCATCCTGTCTCAACTGGTCTGGATTCATTACTCCACCAGGTAACATCAAAGAATTGTAATCTGAGGCATTAACCTCACTCACATGATGATCCACCTTATATGTTTCTGACCAGTTATCTTCATTCCATGCTTTTATAGAATCTCTTTTTGGACTAATGATATCTACTTGTGCACCTGCTTCTTCTAGTGCTTTTTTAGGACTAGTAAGTTCTATTTCTTCAAATCCATCTGTGGCTAAAATTGCTACTCTCTTTTTCATATCTATATATTTGTTTTAATTAATGATACAAAGATGCTAATCAATTCAATCTATATATAACAAGAGCTTGCTAATTAAAACTTAGCAAGCTCTTAATAAAAGTAATATTATATTAAATTAAGTTAAATAGCGCTCTCTTATCACATTCTCGTGATGCAAATTGTGACCAGCGATTAAAAAGGGAATAACTCTAGCTGTCATAACTTGCCCACTAGCGTTCCCTTTAAAAATTAATGAATCCATAGTAACATTTGAAAACAACTCGATAGTAGCTTGTCTAGTAGTAATGATAGATTTTTTTAATTCCGCTTTCGCGAAAGCGAGATCCTTAGAATTAGCTACAAATACATCTTGATCAAAACCTGGCAATGGTGTAGCATCTTTTCTTATAAATCGTAATGCACGATAAGCAAAAACGCGCTCTGTATCGATATCATGCTGCAATACTTGCCCTATAGACCACTTATTTGCTGCATAACTATAAGATAACGGTTTTTCTAATTCTTTTAGTAAGCTTAATGTACCTTCTAATGATTCTTGCAAAACATTATCTATAGAAGTTTGTGGATCAATGAGAGATAAATAAGTCTGATAATAATCAGAATATTCGTCGCTAGATATGTCCTTTAATTGCACCATTATAAGTCCTGAAATACCTTGTGCAACAATCTCTTTTTATCATTAATACTCTCTTCCAGACTTATCATGGTTTCTGTACGGCTAACTCCATCAATATCATCTAACATGAAAATAATTTTCTTTGCATGAGCTGTATCTCTAGCTCGTATTTTACAGAAAATATTGAACTTACCTGTAGTTATATGGGCAACAGTGACAAACGGAATTTCTTTAATTCTTCTGATCACAAATTGCGTGGTACTAGTTTTTTCAAGAAATACACCTATGTAAGCAATAAAAGTATAACCTAATTGATGATAATCTACGGTTAAGGAAGATCCATGAATGATTCCAGATTCTTCCATTTTCTTAACTCTCACATGTACGGTACCAGCGCTTATGTTAAGTCTCTTTGCGATATCTGTAAATGGAGTTCTTGTATTTTCTATAAGAACATCCAAAATTTGTTTATCTATATCGTCGATTTTTGCCATTTTATTATCTTTTTCTAACAATTAATCGCAAAATAAAGACAATCATTAATAAAAAACTAAGAAAACTTAAGGTTTTACAACTAATTTGTAAAAATTTTAATATTCAAGGACTCACTATATACTTCTAGAGATTCTTCAATTATTAGGTCATTTGTAAAAGATAAACATGTGTCAATATCAATAACCTCATGAGCATTGATAATTTCTTCTCTATTTAACCCTATAAGAATAGGGATAAAATAGAGGTTCTCATCTTTAACTTGTTCATGATATTGAATAAATAAGGTAGTCAGTCCATCACTAGATGGATAATTTTTAATCATTATATCACTGTAATTACTAGAAATAGATGGAATACCGTTATACTCCATTAATGTTTTAGAATTATAAGACATATCCTCATTAAGAGTATTAATCGCAACTTTTAGTGAAGTAGTCGTTAAATCAGTTACTTTATCCCGAGAATAATCATTTCCAGCGTGGCCAGCTTCAAAAAGAATGGTAGGAATGTTGCGACTTGTTAGGTAATCTCCTATGCAATTTATATTAAAAGCATCACCATATCTACCTATGGAGCCAGTTACCTCATTCTTTAATTGAGAATAAATACGATTAATTACATTCATGGACTTCAATCGCACTTCATTAACAGATCTTTCTTGATCGCCCGCTGGTGATAAGAATGACATTTGAATAGGTGATGTACCATCCAAAGATCCATAAATAGTTCTTTGCCCGTGAAGATTAAAACAATAATCAGGTTGAAAGTTATCTATAATATCTCTTAGAAGCCTGCTTTCTGGTTGAGATAAATTCACTGCATCTCTATTTAAATCCACATTATTTGCATTTACTCGAGTCCAGGATTGAGCACCATCAGGATTTAAAATAGGAATAATGTATAATTGAATATTATCTAATTCTTTATCAAAATCGGTAGTTTCTAACAGCTGGCAAAGAGCTCTTGTGGTAGTTGATTCATTACCGTGCATTTGAGACCAGGCTAATATCTTAATATTTCCAGATCCTAGTTTAAGTCCATAAATAGATTTTCCTAAAACCGAAGTACCAATTTCAATTTCATTCAGGGATTCTATTTTAAATCTTTTTATGAGTTTAGAAAAATGAGATTCAAATTGCGAATAGGTATAGTATCTAGCTAACATAATACAGTTAATATGTAACGATTAAATTCTACTAATTAAAACCAGTAAAATTGTGTCTTACAAATGTAACTTCTAAATCGTTTACAAACGTAAACATCACGCTATTTACATTTGTAAACAATTGAATAGCATTGTTTGTTTACATTTGTAATACAGTTTAATGTTGATTATTTCCTTTTTCATAGAGATTTGAATACAATTATAAACGAGTATAGACAGGCTAGATAAATACAATGTCATAATATTATATTTCAGATATTTATAACACCTCATATAAAGCAATTAATTAACTAAATATGTGATTAGTTATAGTAATTACAAGTAGCTAAACTAGATTGTTTACAATATTAAACACAATTGTAAACATAAAATTGTTTACTTTTGTAACTATGGTAAACTCAGCAGAATTTTCTAAAAGATTGCAAAAAATTATGGATCAGCATGGTTTAAATGCCTCTTCATTTGCTGAACGTATACATGTAGGACGCAGCTCCATCTCACATATTTTGTCTGGGCGCAATAAACCTAGTCTTGATTTTGTTATTAATACAGTTAAAGAATTTCCAGAGGTAGATCTCTACTGGTTGCTTAATGGAAAAGGCACCTATCCTAAAACGGAGCAAACAACAACTACTGCTCTATCTTCAAATAGCTCTAGTGAAAACGTGAAAGGTTCTTCAGTTTCAAATAAGGTTAAAGAAGATAAAAATGATACTTCAAAAAACTTATTAAGCCCGGTTCAATTAAAAGACAACTTAAATGAGACACAAATAAAAAAAGGGAAAAATATACAAAAAGTGATTTTGATTTATGATGATGGAAGTTTTGAATATTTTATACCTTAACTAGATATCCAAGAAGTAACTTTGTAAAAAAGTAAAAATGAAGAGTGCCTCCCTATTATTTATTTTAATTTTATTGTGCAGTAGCTGTTATGAGAATAAAAGAGATTGTCTAGATTTTCAAGAAGGAACCTTTATCTGGGAACAAGAAAGTGGAGGTAAATTATTAAGGACAGAATTTACACGTACCAAAGATTTACAAATCGAGCGATTTGAGAATAAAGTAGATACTTCACGTATTGAATGGATCAATGATTGTGAATGGAGAGTTATTCCTATAGATCCAGAAACAAATGCAGAAAGTCGTGCATATCTGTTTAAAATTCTTTCTACAGATAAGAATTCATATTCATTTGAATTTACGCAGTCGGGACGTGATCAAATCTACAAGGGAACTGCAACAATAAAATAAATATAAATTAAGATAAAAAGAAAAGGCGCTTCTCACTATGTGAAGCGCCTTTTGTGTTTTGCTAGCTTAAATGAAAAAACTATTTTGTTTTAAGCAATTGATTCTGTTCTTGCATTAACTCCTTAAGATCATTTAATAATTCAATATCTTTAGGAGTTACCACTTCTTTATTTTTAGGATCTTGTGCATCATTACGCAACCTATTCATAAGTTTCACGACTATGAATACTACAAAGCCTATTACTAGAAAATCGATACTTACGTTTATTAGCTCACCATAACTTATGGCAATTTCCTTAGCACGATCTCCTGTAGCTCCTTCTATAGCTTCTCGCAACACGTATTTCTTATCTTCAAAATTAACACCATCTGTCAGATAAGATAATGGTGGTAAAAACACTTTCTTTACAAGTGTTTGAATGACATTATTAAACGCAGTACCTATTATGATACCTACTGCCATGTCTATCATATTACCTTTTACGGCAAACTCTTTAAATTCACTGATGAGCTTCATAACTAATTTATATTTTATTGATTGGATTATTTAAAATCTCGCTTTCGCGAAAGCGGAAACAAAATAAAAGCGGTAAAGTTAAATTTTACCGCTTGTATAGAACTTATTAATTTCTTAAAATAAACTAGACTGTCCAGTGTCATCTATTTCAGGATCTGGTAAATCATCTTTATTTTGAGCTGATGATTTACTCTCATCTTTAGCAACAGGTTCACTGTCTACCGCTTCTTCTTCTTTGACCTCTACTACTTGAGCAGGCGTTTCTTCCTCAGGCTCATAAGGTAAAGGGTCTAATAAGTTGATTTGTTTAATTTTACTTTTGGTAAGCATATTACCTTGCGCGGCAATTCCTTTTACAGCTATAAATTCTTCTATTAGGATCTCCTCATTATCTGGCTGCTCCTTACCTCTAGGCTTTACATGAACCAGCTCTGCAACAGGTTTATAATCAGTAGAAATAATCTCTAAATAAGAATTTTCATGATCACTGATTATGGATTCTTCACGTTCTTCATTTTCTATTAAAAAACGCTTTACATAAAATAACTCGCGTTCTCCATTATAATAGATAGCAGATAATGGTTTACTAGGAATCCATTTTTCCAGTACAACCATATCATCATCAAAACGAGCAGTTACTTCCGGTATAATTGTTTTGGCAATTCCTTTTTGCGTAATTATAAGCAATCGATCTTCACCTTTAAACTCTCCTAGCAACTCACCTCTTCCATCTACATTGAGACGTTTTACAACGTCATCAAACCATATTTTACGAGGTTTTAAAGTAGATACTCCTTCTTCTTTGAGCTCCACTTTTTTGATATTATACTTAGTCACTTGATTACCTCGAGATGATCTACCTTTAATTAATATATCAGCAAAATCTATATCCCATTTGAGCTTTTTAATACTGCCTTGCTGTCTTAGATTAACAGTAACTACCTCAGCTTCTCCATTAGGATTTGCACTAAAATAATGCATCACTGAGCCTTTGTCTGCCTTACCCATAGGATACTCACGGTCTCTGGTAACACTTGTTACTGCAAATCTTTTTATATAACTAGGTCCTGATTTACCATCACGATAGATCACATTATAAATAGTACGCTTATCTTTTTTCTTAAATACAGCAACATGAACAATGTTTTTACCTATAAAGGTCTTGGCGTCTACTTTAGTTACCATCATGGTTCCATCTTTTGTGAAACATATAATGTCATCTATATCAGACACATCACCTACATATTCATCTCTTTTTAAGGATGTTCCTATAAAACCTTCTTCTCTATTCACATAGAGCTTTGTGTTACGTATCACTACTTTAGACGCAACAATGTCTTCAAAGTTTTTAAGCTCTGTTTTACGCTCGCGTCCACTGCCGTAGTCTTTTTTAAGCTTAGTAAAGTAATCAATAGCAAACTCTATCAAGTGTTCTAGATGGTGCTTCAACTCTGCAATGCGATCTTCGAGAGCATCAATTTTTTGCTGCGCTTTATCAATGTCAAATTTAGAAATACGCTTGATACGTATTTCTGTCAAGCGAGCAATATCTTCTTCTGTGATTTCTCTTTTTAAATGCTTGATGTGTGGTTGTAAACCTTTATCAATGGCGTTTAAAACACCTTCCCAAGTTTCTTCTTCTTCAATATCTCGATAGATACGGTTTTCAATAAAAATGCGCTCCAAAGATGCAAAATGCCATTGCTCTTCTACTTCATGTAGAAGAATCTCTAATTCTGCTTTTAAAAGTGCAACAGTATGATCTGCACTACGGCGCAACATCTCAGAAACGCCTACAAATAGTGGCTTGTTATCTTCAATTACACACCCTAAAGGTGAGATGCTTACTTCACAATTAGTAAAAGCGTATAACGCATCCATCGTTTTATCTGGAGACATCCCTGACGGCAAATGGATCATGATCTCTACATTTGCAGCAGTATTATCTTCAATTTTCTTGATCTTGATTTTACCTTTATCGTTTGCTTTTAAGATAGAATCAATTAACGAACTAGTAGTTGTAGAAAAAGGTATCTCTGTAATTACTATAGAGTTCTTATCTGGAGAATGCATCTTTGCGCGCACACGTACTTTTCCACCTCGCAGTCCATCATTGTAATTTGAAATATCTGCAGCGCCACCTGTAGGGAAATCTGGATATAATTTAAATCGTTTGCCTTGTAAATGTTTTATAGAAGCGTCTATCAATTCTATAAAATTGTGCGGCAAGACTTTGGTAGATAAACCTACCGCAATTCCTTCAGCGCCTTGAGCAAGAAGAAGTGGGAATTTAACTGGTAAATTGATAGGCTCTTTGCGCCTACCGTCATAACTGGCTTGCCACTCTGTAATTTTAGGATTAAAAAGAACTTCTAGACCAAATTTTGATATACGCGCCTCTATATAACGAGAAGCAGCTGCAGGATCACCAGTAAGGATGTTACCCCAGTTTCCTTGCATGTCTATCAACAGGTCTTTTTGACCTATTTGCACCATAGCATCACCTATGCTCGCATCTCCATGCGGATGGTACTGCATGGCATGACCTACAATATTTGCCACTTTATTATAGCGCCCGTCATCTAGGTCTTTCATAGACTGCATGATGCGTCGTTGTACAGGTTTAAAACCGTCTTCAATAGCCGGAACAGCACGCTCGAGGATTACATAGCTGGCATAATCTAGAAACCATTCTTTATACATTCCCGTTACACGAGTAATGGTCTCTGTAGATTGTTCTTCTATACCTTCACTTAAATTTTCTAATTCTTCGTTTTCTTCACTCATTTGTTAGTCCACAGTTGTCGGTTAACGATTTTCAGTTATTGATTAACTGTTTATTTTTATTACTCCGCTTTCGCGAAAGCGGAATTCATATTTATCTATTTAAAACAAAAAACTTTAAGTTGAAAGAAAGTTAATCCTCAACAACATCCAGCTCTACTTTCAAATTATCGATTATAAATTCCTGTCTATCTGGAGTGTTTTTTCCCATATAGAATTTTAATAAGTCCTCGATACTCATTCCATCGTCCAGCATGATAGGATCCAGGCGTATATCTTCTCCTATAAAATGTACAAACTCATCTGGGCTGATTTCCCCAAGTCCTTTAAATCGTGTGATCTCTGGATTTTTACCCAACTCTGCAATGGCAGCTGCTCGCTCTTCTGGAGTGTAGCAATACCTAGTTT
>NZ_MAAX01000178.1:0-1837 GCF_002162835.1 Nonlabens dokdonensis | reverse complement strand
ACGAACTCTAAATAATGGCGTTTGCAGAATATACAAATGACCTTTTTTGATCAGCTCTGGGAAAAACTGCAAGAAAAAAGTGATGAGCAATAGTCTTATGTGCATTCCATCCACATCGGCATCAGTTGCGATTACGATTTTGTTGTATCGCAGGTCTTCCATACTGTCCTCGATGTTTAACGCTGCTTGCAACAAGTTAAATTCTTCATTTTCATAAACAATTTTCTTGCTCATGTTATAAGAATTCAAAGGCTTTCCTCTTAAAGAGAAAACTGCTTGTGTATTCACATTACGTGATTTTGTTATCGATCCACTAGCGGAATCTCCCTCGGTAATAAAAAGAGTACTGTCTAGATTGTTATCTTTTTTAGTATCTCCTAAATGAACACGGCAGTCACGTAGTTTTTTGTTGTGTAGGCTGGCCTTTTTAGCACGATCACGTGCTAATTTTCTAATTCCAGATAATTCTTTACGTTCTCGTTCTGCCTGGATAATTTTTTTCTGTAAAGCCTCTGCTACCGGCGGATTCTTATGTAAGTAATTATCTAGCTGTGTTTTTATAAAATCATTGATAAAGGTACGTACCGTAGGTAGGTCGCCTCCCATTTCAGTAGAACCTAATTTGGTTTTAGTCTGGGACTCAAATACCGGTTCCATAACTTTTATAGCGATAGCGCTTACAATAGACTTACGTATATCACTAGCTTCATAATTTTTACCGTAAAATTCCCTTATGGTTCGTACCACACTTTCTCTAAAAGCCGCTTGATGGGTTCCTCCTTGAGTAGTATTCTGACCATTTGCAAAGGAGTGATATTCCTCGCTGTATTGCGTCCTACTATGAGTCATAGCCACTTCAATGTCATCAGATCTGAGATGGATAATAGGATATAAACGATCACTCTCTGCAATTGTTTCTCCTAATAGATCTTTTAATCCATGCTCTGAATAGTATTTCTCACCATTAAAAATTATCGTAAGTCCTGGATTGAGATAAACGTAATACTTTAACATGCGTACTACATACTCAGGACGGTATTTAAAATTTTTGAAGATTTCACCATCTGGCACAAAGGTCATTTTAGTTCCCTTACGCCTTGTTGTTTCTTCCAGAAATTCCTTTCCTGTGAGTTCGCCACGCTCAAACTCTGCACTAGCGCTTTTTCCTTCTCGTGAAGATTCTACTCTAAAATAGGATGACAGTGCGTTAACCGCTTTAGTTCCTACCCCATTAAGACCTACCGATTTTTTAAAGGCTTTAGAATCATATTTACCACCGGTATTCATTTTAGAAACTACATCTACCACTTTACCTAAAGGGATACCACGCCCATAATCTCTCACTATAACGCGCTCACCTTGAATGGAGACCTCAATAGTTTTACCAGCTCCCATGACATATTCATCGATAGAGTTATCGATAACTTCTTTCAATAAGATGTAGATACCATCATCAGCACTAGAGCCATCGCCTAGCTTACCGATATACATTCCAGGACGCATTCTTATATGTT
This sequence comes from Nonlabens dokdonensis, assembly GCF_002162835.1. GTDB lineage: Bacteria > Bacteroidota > Bacteroidia > Flavobacteriales > Flavobacteriaceae > Nonlabens > Nonlabens dokdonensis_B. Next base: position 323 of record NZ_MAAX01000178.1, on the reverse strand, counting down.
CTTTCCAGTCCAGCGACCGTATATTGTCCTCGGTATATTTAGTAGTTCCGTCCATTAAAATAAAATCTGTGATATGTGGAAATATAACAATTGTTAGGTTGATATCGCTTTCGCGAAAGCGGAATTAATTAACATTTTTTTCTATGCCTATGTGAATAAATATGTAGCTGTCCAATGTGAAAATTATTAGAGTTAAATAACAAGATTTTACCATCCAAAAATGCCACCTGCAAGTATTAAAATAACAATTTATTGAATTAAAAACGATGTGTTCAAGATAAAAACATCGACGAACTGCATTCTCCATCAAAATAATTTACAAC
>NZ_MAAX01000055.1 GCF_002162835.1 Nonlabens dokdonensis | reverse complement strand
ATGATTTCCTCACTTTGTGCCGAGTTTAAATTACCAGTAGGTTCATCGGCTAGGAGCAGTTTAGGTTTTGCGATTAGAACTCTTGCAACGCCTACGAGCTGCTGCTGTCCACCAGAAAGTTGTGATGGAAATAAATCTTTTTTACCTACGATGTTAAAACGGTCCAGCATGTCTGCTACCAGCGTTTTACGTTCTGAAGATTTGACGTTTTTATAGAGTAGAGGCGTTTCTATGTTTTCGTAAACGGTAAGCTCATCAATTAAATGATAGGTTTTGAATACAAAACCTATGTATTCTTTGTATAATTTGACTTTTTCTTTTCTTTTAAAGAATGTACTGATTCATCTAGGAATAGATATTCACCTTCCTGAAATCCGTCCAGCATTCCTACGACATCTAATAGAGTAGATTTTCCAGATTTAGATGGTCTCATAATTGTGATAAACTGTCTTCTTCGACTTGTAGGTTGAGGTCATTGAGCAAGAAAACGCATTTCCCGCCTTGATTGACCCTTTTATAAATATTATTGAGTTGTACTAGTATATTTCGTTTTTTAGTTGTGCGGTTGTTTATAAATTCTTTTCAATTCCGCTTTCGCGAAAGCGGGATTGTTAAAAATGCACAAGAAGTGTATATCCATTTAGTTATAAGTGTTACTTGTGATTATGGAATTATTAGTTAGAATATTGGGTTACAAATTGTACAGTGACTATTTTTTATTCCTTAGTTAATAAAGGTTTATCTACTTTTACAACTATATGGATTCACTTACACAAATTGTATTAGGGGCAGCAGTAGGCGAGGCTGTTTTAGGGAAGAAAGTTGGTAATAAGGCTATGCTGTATGGTGCGATTGCTGGTACCATACCAGATTTAGATGTACTTGCTTCTCATTTTACAGATACGGTCACCGCACTTGCTTTACATCGTGGTTTTACACATTCCGTTGTTTTTTCAGTAGTTTTTGCTCCTATTTTTGGGTGGCTGGTTTTTAGATATGAAAAGTATAAAGACTTTAAAGGTTGGTCTTGGTTGTTCTTTTGGGCATTTGTGACGCATCCCATTCTTGATTCCTATACCACATGGGGAACGCAGTTGTTCTGGCCATTTGATTTACGCCTAGCATTTAAAACTATTTTTGTCGTGGATCCGCTTTATACGGTGCCATTTTTAGTGTTTTTGATTCTTACTATGAGGCAAAAACGTACGGCGAGCAAAAGGAGTTTTTATAATAAAATGGGATTGATAGTAAGTTCTTCTTATCTGGTAGTGACTTGTTTTTTAAAGTGGGCCGCATATTCTCAGTTTCAAGAAGCCTTAGCTAATCAAAATATTGATTATATCCAGATGGATACAAGACCTGCAGCATTAAATACCATTTTATGGAATGCAAATGTAGAAGTAGAGAATGCTTATTTATTAGCCGATTATTCTTTTCTCGATTCAAAACCCATTAGCTTTGAATCTTATCCTAAAAATCACGAGTTACTAGGAGATCTCATTCATGATGATGCTGTACAACGCATGATTGAAAATTCAGAAAACTGGTATACGATAACTAAAAAAGAAGATGAGCTCTATTTTAATGATCTTAGATTTGGTCTTTTAAGTATGGAGCCGCATTCTCAGGATTTTGTATTTCAGTATTTAATAGAAGTAAACGATTCAGGAAAAGTAGAATTTACAGAGGTAAAAGGAGAGCGCAATCCTCAGAAACTACTGTCACAATTATGGAATCGCTTAAAAGGTAATTAAAAATGTTTATTATGAATCTCGCTTTCGCGAAAGCGAGATTAAAAATTCTAGTAACTAAATACATTTAGTGAGCTACCAAATCATAAACCTGAGAAGCGATTTCTAATTCTTCATTAGTAGGAATCACGAGGACCTTAACTTTAGAATCAGAGTTCTGAATCTCTCTTAAGTTGTTTGATCTCGCATCATTTTTATCTTGATCTAATTGTATACCCAAGAAGTCCATATCGCTACAAGCCATTTTTCTAATAAGAGCAGAGTTTTCACCTATTCCAGCGGTAAAAATGATAGCATCTACACCATTCATTGCAGCCGCATAAGCGCCTATGTATTTTTTGATGCGGTAGGCGTTCATTTCAAGTGCTAGCTGGCATTTCTCATTACCTTTTGAAGCTTTTTCTTGAATGTCTCTTAAATCTGCATGACCGGTAAGACCTAGCATGCCGCTCTCTTTAGTTAACAGTTTTTCCACATCTTCTATTTTATATCCTAGTTTATGAACAAGGTGAAAAACAATCGCATGATCTATGTCGCCGCTACGAGATCCCATGATCAGGCCGTTTGATGGTGCAAAACCTAAACTTGTGTCCACACTTTTACCGTTGTAGATTGCTGTAATACTGCAGCCGTTACCTAGATGAATAGAAATTATTTTAGAAGACTTTTGCTTGAGATATTCTATGGCTTTTGCGCTTACATATTTATGACTGGTCCCATGAAAGCCATAAATCTGGATGTCGTCTTGTTCAAAGAACTTATTTGGTAACGCATATTTTTTGACTTTAACAGGCATTGTTTGATGAAAAGCAGTGTCAAAAACAGCTATTTGTTTTGCATCAGGAAATAGTTCTTCGGCAATAAAAATTCCTTCTAAGTTATGCGGATTATGTAGTGGTGCCAAGGAAGAAAATTCTTTGATCTTCTCTTTTACTTCTTCATTGATAAGTGTTGTATCGGTAAATAATTTACCACCATGAACCACTCTATGACCTACGGCATGGATTTCATTCACATTAGTTATCACTCCTTTATCGTGGTCTAGTAATAAAGAAACAATCTTTGTCAAACCATTCTTATGAGAAGTAACATCAGTTTCTTTTTTAAATTCTGTTACATCCGTTTTATAAGAAAGAATAGCATCTTTTCCACCTATACGTTCTACCATACCGCTGCAAACTATTTTTTCTAGGGGAAGTTGTAGTAGCTGAAATTTTATGGAAGAACTGCCTGCATTTAATACTAAAATATTCATGGTTATATTCTTAAAAATTTTCTTGAGCTTGAATGGCGGTAACCACGACAGTATTAAAAATATCTTCAACCGTACAGCCTCTACTTAAGTCATTTACAGGTTTATTTAATCCTTGGATAATAGGCCCGATGGCAAGAGCTTTAGTCTCTCGTTGTACTGCTTTATAAGTGTTATTTCCAGTATTTAAATCTGGGAAAATAAACACATTTGCCTGTCCAGCCACTTCAGAATCTGGCATTTTAGTCTTTCCTACTTTCATATCTACAGCAGCATCGTATTGAATAGGACCTTCTACTTTTAGATCTGGGCGTAAATTTTTTACCATTCCGGTCGCTTCTCTTACACGCTCTACGTCTTCACCTACGCCAGAGCTACCAGAAGAGTAGGAGAGCATTGCAATTTTTGGATCAATCTGGAACGCTTTGCTTGTCGCGGCAGATGATATGGCTATTTCTGCCAGCTGTTGCGCTGTTGGATTTGGGTTGATCGCACAATCTCCATAAACAGAAACTCGATCTTCTAGACACATAAAGAAAACTGAGGATACTATTGACGCATCTGGTTTAGTTTTAATGAATTGTAAAGCCGGTAAAATGGTATGTTGCGTAGTGTGTACAGCTCCAGATACCATTCCATCTGCTTTTCCTTGATATACCATCATGGTGCCATAATAGGAGACATCTTCCATGAGGTCTTTTGCCATCGCAAGATTGACGTTTTTGTGTTTTCTTAGTTCGTATAACGCTTTCGCGAAAGCGAGAAAATCATCGCTCTTTGCTGGATCAATTACAGTCACTTTACCCAGATCTAGCTGAATGTCTAATGCTGCAATTTTATTTGCAATTTGTTTTTTATCACCTAATAAAGTGATGTCAACAGCATTGATATCGGTAAGTTGTTTTGTGGCTCTCAAAATACGTTCGTCCATACCTTCAGGTAGCACGATGTGTTTTTTATGAGTTTTGGCCTTTTTCAATAAGTTATATTGAAACATTCTAGGTGTTACTTTCTCTGTTTTAAAAGTGATCAATCGTTCTAGAAGTGCATCAACATTGACATGCTTTTCAAAATCCTTGATGGAAGATTGAATTTTCTGTGTGTTTTCTGCATAGATCTGTGATTTAATATCACCTATCCTATTTGTAACCGAGTAAGTACCGCCTTGAACAGAGATCACAGGTACCACATCAGAAAGACCTTCTATCAATTTAGTAATGGATTCTTCAGGTACTAAACCACCTGTAAGTACAATCCCAGAAATCGAAGGATAATTTGCAGAGATGTTAGCTTGTAAAGCGCCCAAAATGATATCTGCTCTATCGCCTGGTGTAATCACCAAGCCATTTTCTTTAAGATGCGTTAAATAATTGCGCAATTGCATGGCACCTACACTGAAATATCCTGCCTGATTATTCAAGTAATCTTCTCCAAAAAGTACCGTAGCATCTAATACATCTACAATTTCTTTGATGGAAGGATTTGCCAAAATAGGATTGAGTGGTATTGCATTTACAATAACTTGTTGAGGTAATTTTTTCTGCAGGTTAGACACCACAAGATGCGCATTTTCTTCTTGAACTTTATTTGCTATTACTGCAAGTACTTCCACGCTTTTATCTTTAAAGGAGTCAAATGCGATGCGCAAACTTCCCGTAAGATCTTCTAAAGATTTATCTACACCACTTGCTAAAATTATCGCGGGAACTCCTAAGTTTCTAGCGATAGCCACGTTGATATCAAACTCAATAAGAGAACCTTCACCGCTAAAACTCGTACCTTCTATTAACACATAATCATATAGCTCTTCAACTGCTTTGTACTTTTCAATAATCTTGCTGATTATTTCATCCTCTTGATCTAAGTTTTTCATAGCAATTACTTCTCCACGAGTGAAAGCATAGGCATCTTCAAATTTGAGGTCTAGATTAAAGTAAGAAGTAATTGTCTTTATATGATTATCCTTTTGACCTGGTTCAAAATCGTCTATAATAGGCCGGAAATAACCTACTTTAGGCGTCTTGCTAAGCAAAAGTTGCATTAAACCGAGTGAAACAATGGACTTACCACTATGCGGTTCTATAGTGGTGATATAAATAGCTTTGTTAGTCATATGATAGTAATAATACTGGTCTATATAATAGGTCGATTATAAAAATAATACTATCAGATAGAACCTTCTAAATAGTGCTAATGTTTCTTTAATAAATCTGTTATGATTTATAAGTAAGCAAAGCATCTCTGAACTTATATGAAAGGTTATAGTTGAGAATTGTTAAACATAACGCATAAAAAAAGTCTTAGATTTCTCTAAGACTTTTAGGGTGGAAGACGGGATTCGAACCCGCGACTTCCGGCACCACAAACCAGCGCTCTAACCAACTGAGCTACGACCACCATATCAATGTGAGTTTTTTTAAGTGGGTCTCAAGAATTCAACCACTCGCGTTAAGCGGATGCAAATTTAATATAATTCTCAATACTGAGAATATAAAAAATGTTTTTTTTTATTTTTTTTAAATCAGATCGAAAAGGCTGTTTACGGCAGGATGTCTTTCGCTGATAAAACCTTCAGCATGTTCAGTACCTATTATTCTTCCAAAATTTGCACTTCTATATTTAATAGAATCTAGAAAGTTTTTAGAGTTTATAGGTGTTTTAGGACCTTTATCATTTGGATTATAGAACTGAGTCCCATAAGCCTGAACTGCAGCCATTTTTTCTTCAATAAATCCTGAAATGTCTACAACAAAATCTGGTTCTAAGTCCAACCATTGGATATAATGATAAACATGTTTAGGTCTCCAGTGTTCTTGTTTTACACCTTCTACATATGTTTCAATGCGTTTTAGTCCAGAAAGGAAACAGCTTACACTAGATAGTTGAGACCCTTTGGCATGATCAGGATGTCTATCTTTTATTGCATTACAAAGAACTACTTCAGGTTGATACTTCCTAATTATCTTAATAATTTCTAGTTGGTGTTCTTCATCATTAGTGAAAAAACCATCTTTAAAGGCAAGATTTTCTCTTACTGAAAGTTTAAGGATTTTGGCCGCTTCGGCCGCTTCTTGATCTCGTATTTCGGCACTACCTCTAGAACCTAATTCTCCTCTGGTTAAATCAAGCACACCAGTAGTTTTTCCTAAAGATTGTTCTTTAAGCAGAACACCTGCGCAACTCAATTCTACATCATCTGGATGTGCGCCTATGGCTAGTATGTCTAATTTCATGTTTTTAATTTTGTGTTAGAATTGAAAGTGGTATTTACTTATTTCTAATTGCTCGATTTATATAGGCAACTTTCAACCTTACTGACTAAAAGTCGCTTTCGCTCATTTTAGTCATTTTTCCTTTTCACAAGGAAGAAGTTTTTAATTATGGTGATTTAAACTTAAGAATATAGTTCTTATTTATTTTGACTTTTGCTAATTGCGTTTTCAAGGTCTGCAATTAGTATTCTGGCTTCTTCTATTCCTACTGAAAATCTTAGAAGACGATCAGAAATCCCTTGTTCTTTTCTTTCTTCAGGAGATAATAAGCTATGGGATGTGGTAGTAGGAGCAAGAATGGTGCTTTCTACTCCTGCAAGACTTAAAGCTGGGAAAATAACTTCTAAATTTTCTAAAAAAATACTTTGATCTATATCATCCTCTAATTCAAACGACATCATTCCACCGTAGGCGTTCATTTGACTCTTTGCTAATTGATGTTGTGGATGACTTTTTAATCCAGGATAATTCACTTTTTTAATACTGGAATGCTTTTCTAAAAACTTAGCGATTTTTTTTGCGCTTCTAGACTGTTTTTTAACTCTTAAGGCAAGTGTTTTCATACTGCGCTCTAATAAATATACAGTTTGATCGCTTAAGCTACCACCATAATTTTTTGCTGTATTCCATATACGTTCCATATGTTGCTGACTACAACTTACTGTTCCTGCGCAAATATCACTATGACCTCCTAGATATTTCGTAGCACTATGTATTATAATATCGATACCAAAATCTGCAGGAGTCTGGTTAATAGGCGATGCAAAGGTATTATCGATAGCAGTGATTAGTGAGTTCGCTTTCGCGAAAGCGGACACCAAAGACAAGTCTGTAATTTCTAAAAGTGGATTACTAGGAGTCTCTATATATACCATCTTTGTATTAGATTTCAAACTCGCTTCTAGGCTCTGTTTATCAACATGTTCAATCATGGTAAAATCAATACCTAGTTTCTCAAACTCTGCCGAAACAAAATGAGAAGTACCACCATAAATTGCTCGTTGCAATATGATGTGATCACCGCTTTTCAAGAACGCTAAAAATACAGCACTGATGGCCGCCATACCACTACCGAAAATCATACCTGCCTCAGAGTTTTCTAGAGCTGCTATTTTTTTACCAAGTGCCACTTGATTAGGAGTATTAAAATATCGTGGGTATAAATTTGTGCCAGGACCTCTGTAATCATAAGCAGTAGAGGTATATATAGGCGCTGTTGCACCACCATAAATTTCATCTTTTAATTGGCCTGCGTGTACACAAATGTAATTAGGGTTGCGATTTTCTTTCATGGGTTCGAAATTACTAAGATCAAAAGATGTAAAGGTAAATTAAATGTGAAATATGTGACCTTATAGAAACTTATAATTGATGTTATAAAGATTCTGTTATTATTTAAGAGTTAATTATATTCACGCTATGAGCACACTTTTAACTAATATCAAGGAATTAATTCAAGTACGCGAACATAGTGAAGAACCTCTACGCGGTGAACAAATGGATGAGTTGCCTTCTATCAAAAATGCTTATTTATGGATAGAAGATGGACTGATTAAAGATTATGGGAGTATGGATGACTATCATCCACATCCGGCAGATGAGGTTTATGATTGTACAGGTAAAATCATTACTCCAGGTTATGTAGATAGTCATACACATTTAGTTTTTGCAGGTACTCGTGAGAAAGAATTTGAAGACCGTATTTTTGGGTTAACTTATGAAGAAATAGCGGCTCGAGGCGGCGGCATCTTGAATAGTGCTGCGGCATTAGATAAAATGACCGAAGATGAGCTTTTTGAACAAGCACGTATAAGACTGAATCAAATCGTTGCACAAGGAACCACCACTGTTGAGATCAAGAGTGGTTATGGCTTAAGTGTGGAGAGTGAATTAAAGATTTTAAGAGTTGCAACGCGCTTGCGCGAAAGAGGAACTACCACCAATAATATCATACCCATTAAAAGAACTTTTCTGGGAGCACATGCTTTTCCTAAGAAATATAAGACCGATCGTGAAGCATATATCAAGCTGATTATTCATGAGATGTTACCTGTAATAGCCGAAGAAAAACTAGCCGATTATATTGATGTTTTTTGCGAGTCTAATTACTTTACAGTAGATGAAATGCTCCGTATTATAGAGGCTGGAAGTGCTTATGGGCTTAAGGCAAAAGTCCACGTGAACCAATTTACATCACTAGGAGCTATTGATGCTGCTGTAAAGGCTGGAGCTGTAAGTGTGGATCACCTTGAAGTGATGGCATCAAACGACTTTATTGCGCTATCTGGATCAAAAACGGTGGCTACCGCATTACCTAGTTGCTCATTTTTTCTAGGCCTAGATTATGCACCAGTTAATGAAATGATACATCAAGATATAGCAGTTGCTTTGGCAAGTGATTACAATCCAGGCAGTACGCCATCCGGGAATTTGAATTTTGTATTTGCACTAGCTTGTATAAAAATGAATATGACTCCGCAAAAAGCCTTTAACGCACTTACTATAAATGCAGCATGTGCATTAGAATTACAAAATGAGGTAGGAAGTATTACAAAAGGAAAAAGAGCCAACTTGTTACTGTTTAAAAATATAGATAGTATAGCTGCTATACCTTATAACTTTGGTCAGGTAATCATCGATCAAGTTATTATAGATGGAAAATTTAATTGAACCACTATGAGTAAGCATTTCAACTTTTTTAAGGATAAGCATCTTCAAAAATTTATTTCTAATCGTTATGATTTAAATGATTCAGAGAGTTATGAATTAGAAGATGGTTCTATCTCTTTTGCGCAATCTATAGAAATTTGTGAAGATGTGGAAGATTTAACTAATGTTAAAGCAAAGTACGTTCTTTTTGGCATACCTGAAGATATAGGAGTGCGCGCAAATATGGGTAGAGCAGGAGCGAGTGAAGCGTGGAACGCTTTTTTGAAATCCTTTTTGAGCTTACAACAAACATCAGTTAATGATGTAAGTCGCTTTTGTGTTTTAGGTAATGTTTTCACTGATGATTTAATGCAACAAGCAAAAGATTTGAATCCATCAAAACATAATGAACGAAAACAATTAAGTGACCTTATTTCTTTATTAGATCACCGAGTGAGTGAAATTGCTACTAAAATTATGGAAGCTGGAAAAGTACCAATAGTTATAGGCGGCGGACATAATAACAGTTATCCGCTTTTAAGATCTTGTGGATATTCAGAGTCGATTGATTGTATAAATATAGATGCACATACAGATCTGAGAGTTGCTAAAGGAAGACATAGTGGTAACGGTTTTAGTCATGCTCTAGAAAATGGGTATTTAAAATCCTATTTTATGATAGGCATTCAAGAAAATTATTTGAGTAAGCCTATGGTTGATTTTATTGAAAATAAAGATCAAATAGGTTATAGCGTTTATGATATAGAATCATCAAAAGTAAAATCAGAAGTTGAAAAAGCGATAAATCATATAGACTCTAGTCATTTTTCATTAGAAATAGACATGGACGCTGTGGCAAATTTTCCTTCTAGTGCTCAGTCTCCTGTAGGATATACATTTCAAGAATTAAGAAATTTGATGAGTGAAATCATCAAACAGGCTTCTTCTTTTCCCAAGTATATTCATATATGTGAAGCAGCTCCAAAGTATGGTTATGAAAACCAAGTAGGTAAGGCGCTGGCCACATTAGCAAATGATTTACCATAATATGGCGAGTTTATATTCTTTTTCAGATAATTGGCAATTGATGTTTTTGCCAGTTTTCTTAATCGTTTTTTGGTTGTTGTTTGTTTTGAAAAACCTTTCTAGTTTCAGAAAAGAATTTCAAAATATGGATCGGAAAGAACGATCTAAAGAACTAGGTCAACTGCGTATTAATGACTTAAAAAAAAAGTACGTGTCTCGATCTTTAATAGGTTTAATAGTTTGTATTATTATCTATATTATTATTAACCTAGCAGTTTAAGAATTCTCAAAGTGCAGATTAGTTATAGCACTTTGAGAACCTATGTTATTAATTGTACATCTTATTACTGACATCTAGGAATTCTTCATCAGTCAGTGTTTTCATGAAGTTAACTAAATCTGTTTTTTCTTGATCGGTTAAATTTAGTGGGTCAGCGGGAAGCGTTTGAAATTCTTGATCTATTATTCCTATACCATAACCACCACCTAAATTGTAGAACTCTACTACTTCTTCTAGTGTCTTATAAACTCCATTGTGCATATATGGACTTGTAAGAGCAATGTTTCTTATGCTAGGTGTTTTAAAAAAGTGTTTTCTACTTTCAGTTTTGAAAAGCTCAAAACGTCCCAAATCTGGATCTATGGTTGCATTTGTTGTTACAGCACTTACAGGAACGCCTAAGTGTTCCATTTCTGTATCTACAAAATCGGGCGGAACGGTACCATTAAATACAGGAGCAAAATGACATGTTGCACATTTTGCTTTACCGTTAAATAAGTTAAACCCATTTATTTCTGAAGCGGTAAGTGTATTTAACTCATTTCTAATGTTCCTATCCCATTTAGAATTCCAATAATTCAAACTACGCACATAATTTGCTATAGCGAGTCTTATACTATTTTGATCTATAGTTGTTTCATAGACTTTGTCAAATTCTTTGATATAACTACTATCTTGATCAATTGATGAGGCAAAACTCTTAAGATCTGAATGAAACTCTTTACTGTTATTAATTACAGAAACTATTTGACCTTCTAGACTACCAGCTCTTTTATCGTAGAAAAAACCTTGCTGGTATGCGCTGTAAGTAAGACTAGGACTGTTGCGATTTAAGCCTTTAGATTTTTTTAATCCATCGGTAAAAGCAAGGTCTAATTTGTGACAAGATGCGCAACTTATAGATTGAGAAGAAGACAGATTTTTATCATTAAAGAGTCGCTTACCTAGCTTGATTTGTTCTTCATTAATCGGACTCACATTTTTTCCTGCAAAAAAGTCTAATGTGAGGGCTTCTTTAGAAAAAAGGCTAGTGGCATCATTATTTATGGCCAGCTGTAATGGAAAATGAACATTCCAGTCTTGAGCAGTTTCTACCCATAATACAAGCAAAGGATCAATATGTTTCTTGATAAATTCATACCTATTGAATTCATTAAAGTTTGTACTTGTTAAGAAATCTTCTGCTTTATTAAATTTGCTTTTCCAAGCAGTTTTTAAGTCGTTATTGCTGAATTTGTACTCGTAAAGATCTAATATTTGTTCCGCTTTCGCGAAAGCGGTAACAGCATCCATCAAACTATTTTCTAAGACAGGTGAGTCAAATCCTGTAACTCCAGTCGTTGCCGTGCGCACTAATTGCTTAAGAACCATCCAAAGAATATGATATGGTTTTAGGTACTCTATATTTGTATTTCTATGGATAAATTTTAGTCTAGCATGTATTTTATGAGCGGTTTTATGTATAGCTGTTACATCCGGATAATCATTAAAAATATCTTCCTCTAATGTTTGAAAACTACTCGCCTTATTTATTTTAACGTCTGTAAGATCTTCTTCTTCTACTTTTAAAATGTTAGGTGCATTTAAAAAGTTGTAATTATTAAGATCGTGAAAAGATAGTATAGGTTCTATTTTTTTGAATTCAGTTCGTGCTTTTTTGAAATAAAATTCTAGACTATCTGTGTTTGAGGTGTTGCTTATATGTTCCATGTAGTTCGCACATTTTTGCAGGTCATTTACATACACCTTTTGTAGATCGATGGACGGTTCTAGATTGATCTTCTCTACATATTCTGTAGTAGTAGGTTTACACGAGATCAAAATTAAAAGAAGACCTGTTAGAAAACAGATCTTCTTTATCAAAGAGCAGGTTAGTAGGTTCATTTTATCTCTCTAGTCCGGTTAGTACATATAACATACTGCCTTCTTTGCGACTGGTACTTACATCTAGTACAGCGTTAGGATCTGAGAAGGCGCTGCCGTCTGCTGGTTCCCAACCGTGATTTTGTGTGGCAACCATGAAAGATCCTTCAATTCCTATCTGGTCTGAAATGTCTATCATTCCAGTTATTTCCCAAATACTGGTCTCACTTCCTACACCTGCTGCGGCTGCTGCAACTTGATCACATTCTAAGACTGTTTTTAAGTCTCCTGTGTTTAAATTATATTGATATAATCTAGCGTAGTGAGTTCTAACAGGATCATCAAAGTAACCATTAGGGTCTTCTTGAATGTATGCGTAGTTTTCAGTTACTAGAATATTATCAGGGCTATGGAAACCCCATGCTTTCCCACCTATTTTATCACCATCAAGGATGCAAGTGATTTTGGCTGGTCCAGTAGGATCGTTTTCATTGAGCTCTACTCTGTAGATGCGTCCATATTGAGAACCTTTTCCTTCAAGAGAAGCTCTTTTACGTCCAGTTACAGCAAAATAGATTTCTCTTTGATTTTGATCGCTACCTCTTCTCCAGTCTATATCTTCTAGTCTTGAGAATCCCATAACTCCTTTAGTCTTAGCTTCGGCATCAAGAAGGTCTATATTTTTTTCATTAAGTTGTACAAAAGTGGCTTCATAAGTTTGTCCTTCTATCATGTCCATTTCAAAGTCTATTCCTGAAGTAGTTACTTTAAGTCCATAAAGGCTGCCGTTATAAAGGTCACCTCGGTTACCTACGTACATTCCTAACTGGCCTGATGGCACATTATTATCAGAGTGGTCATCTCCTATAAAAACGACAGTCTTATCATCATAAGCATCTTTTCCTATGGCTACAGCATTTTCAGTACTCCATTGTCCCATTGCAGTTAGCATTTCTGGAAACATTCTAGAAGAACTATGTTTAGTAACTTCTGTTGCAAAAACTCCTTTAGAAGCGCCGCCCCATTCACCACCAGAAAGATAAAGAGGTCCAAAACCATGCTCTTCTAGCGTTATTAATGAACCAGAGCATTGTGCTGTAGAACCTGTAGCTTGTTCATTTAAAATATATTCACCAGCGATAGGTTTAAAAGTTTTATCTAAAGTGATACGAGCTATAGAGTAATCTGCTTCAATGTTATTGATTACCGTGTAGTTTTCTTCTTCTTGATTGTAGATCAAACCGCATCCATCTGCCATGGAACCGTAAACAAAACTAGGTGTGTCTTGCAGTTGATCCTCACTTGAAAGAATGGGATATACGTTTACAGAAGAAAAATCAGATGTAGTCTTCAAAAAATTAGGAGTTGTTGAATGTGCTCTAAGAACAACATCATCTGCTTGTGGATTCATTCTAGGAGACTCATCGTCGTCGTTGCATGAAATAAGTGCTATAGCACTAGCAGCAAAAAGTAAAAATTTAGTTTTCATATTCTAGCTTTAAATGGTTAATGCAAAGCTATTTTTTAAACTTCCCAATCATGGAAAATTAAAATGAACCTTATTTAATTGTATTGTTAGAAAAGAGGCTATATGAGGTTAGAAAAAAGTTAAGCGTTTTACGTAAAGGTTTAGTAGCAATGTTCAACTTGTTGCTTATAAACATGTTGAATGGTATGCTGTAATTTTAATTTTATTTTGGCTAAAAAATAATTGAGCTACCTATAACTTTGAATAAATTAAAATCACGAGAGATGAAAAAATTATGGATTACATTAATGGCTGTTTCATTACTAGTCGCTTCATGTAAAGAAAATAAAGAAGAAGTTGTCGAGGAAGAAACGATGACCTCAGAGGTAGTTACAGAGAACAGTGAAGAAGCCATGAACCAGATTGAAATAATGCCTATCTCACATGCGACTTTTGTAATGAATTGGGACGGACAGATTATTTATGTAGATCCTGTAGGTGGAGCAGCAGCTTTTGAAGGTATGCCAGAAGAAAATATCATTCTTGTGACAGATATTCATGGCGATCACTTAAATGCAGAAACTTTAGGGTCTGTAAGAGGAGAGGACACTGACCTTATCGTTCCTAATGCTGTTAATGAAAAGATCAAATCTGGACAAAGTGCTACCGTCTTGAATAATGGAGAAACAATTACGGTGCAAGGAATAGAGATTACTGCAATTCCTATGTATAACCTTACCGAAGGAAGATTAGATAAACACGTGAAAGGAAGAGGAAATGGTTATGTGCTAGAAAAGAATGGTTATCGTGTTTATATTTCTGGTGATACTGAAGATATTCCTGAAATGAGATCTTTAGAAAATATTGATAAAGCCTTCTTATGTATGAACTTGCCTTATACTATGGATATAAACCAGGCAGCGAGTGCTGTTTTAGACTTCACTCCTAAAGAAGTTATTCCTTATCACTACAGAGGTACTGATGGATTTCAGGATGTAGAAAAATTTAAGTCTATGGTAAATCAAAAGAATGAAAATATTGAAGTAACATTAATGGATTGGTATCCTTCAAAGAGTTAATCAATTAAAAAAAATCACTTGAAAAGGGAATTGCTTATAAAGTAGTTCCCTTTTTTTATTATAGAATGTAATAGTTGTTTCGCTTTCGCGAAAGCGAGATAATTATTTATAAAAGTTAATTAAAGAATACTTCATACATGTACCTTCCTGGTACAAATGTAAAACCACCTGCTATCATCAATGCACCTATGTAAAGCAAAACCATTTTAATTTTATGTTTCCTAATCTGGCCTTTTTTCACAGCAATTAGTGCGGTAGGAATGGACCAAAGTGTTAAGATGCTGAACAAATGAATCCAGCCAAAATGTTTTAAAAATTGTGGTCCCACCATCGCAGGCATGAATAAAGAAACCACAGCAGTAACCATCATACTAAGCATATAATATTTCCCTAAAAGCTTATGCCATTTTGTGCCTTTTCTGAACAGTAGAAGATAAGCTCCTACAAATACGCAAGGGATTACAGTAATGAGATGTACGTACATTAAAACGCTGTACAAAGTAGTGTAGTGCTCCATCATGATGACCTATTTTTTATAAATATAGTCTACTATGATTTATGTATTTAAGGATACTTAACTCAACTGTTCAAGATGTGGTATGAATTGTAATTATGAATTATGAACCCATAAAAAAATCCTCAAGTTGTACTTGAGGATTTTTGGTTTGTTCGATTAAAGTAAAATTATGAACCGATAATCTCATTCAAAGTGGTGCTAGGTCGCATAGCAGCTTCTTCTTTATCTGCATCAGGTTTGTAATAACCGCCTATATCCATTGATTTCCCTTGAACTTCAATCAATTCTTGAGTAATCTTCTCTTCATTTTCTACAAGCTTATTTGCTAAAGAACTGAATTGAGCAGCAAGCTCTTCATCCTTCTCTTGGTTTGCAAGTTCTTGAGCCCAGTAAGAAGCTAGATAATAATGTGAACCTCTGTTATCTAACTCATTTACTTTACGTGAAGGAGACTTTCTATTAGTTAAAAACTTCTCTGTTGCTGCGTTCAAAGCGTCTGCTATAATTTGAGCTTTGTTATTATCATATGCTTCTGCCAGGTGCTCAAGTGATACAGCAAGCGCTAGAAATTCTCCTAAAGAATCCCATCGCAAGTGATTTTCTTGTTCAAACTGTTGCACATGCTTAGGCGCGCTTCCACCAGCTCCCGTTTCAAATAATCCACCACCATTCATTAACGGTACGATAGAAAGCATTTTTGCGCTTGTTCCTACTTCAAGAATAGGAAATAAGTCTGTATTGTAATCTCTAAGTACATTTCCTGTTACGGATATGGTGTTGAGACCATCTTTTAACCTTTCTAAAGTACGCTCTGTAGCTTTTATAGGAGAAGCGATAGTGATGTCTAGACCATCGGTATCATGATCTTTTAGGTAAAGATTTACTTTTTTAATTACTTCAGCATCGTGAGCTCTGTTTTCGTCTAACCAGAAGATAGCAGGATCTCCAGTGGCTTTTGCTCTAGATACAGCTAGCTTTACCCAATCTTGTACTGGAGCATCCTTAGTCTGACATGCTCTCCATATGTCGCCAGCTTCTACAGTATGCTCTAAATAAACAGTACCATCTTGATCTACAACTTGAATTGTACCACCATAACCTATTTCAAATGTTTTATCATGAGAACCGTATTCTTCTGCCTTTTGAGCCATAAGACCTACGTTAGGAACAGTACCCATGGTAGTAGGATCAAATGCACCATTCTTTTTACAGAACTCTATAGTCGCATCATAAACTCCAGCATAAGAACTATCTGGAATCACCGCTTTAGTGTCTTGAGATTTTCCTTCACTATTCCACATTTGACCAGAGTTTCTAATCATTGCTGGCATAGAAGCATCTATAATAACATCACTAGGTACGTGTAGGTTTGTAATACCATGATCACTATTTACCATTGCTAGAGAAGGTCTGTTTTTGTAAACATCTCTTAACGCATCTTTAATTTCTTCTCTTTTAAGTTCAGGAAGGTCTTGAAGTTTACTAAGTAAATCACCTAAGCCATTGTTTACGTCTACTCCTAAATCATTAAAAACAGAAGAATATTTATCAAAAAGAGGCTTGAAAAAAGCTTCCACTGCATGACCGAATATGATTGGGTCTGAAACCTTCATCATAGTAGCCTTCATGTGAAGGGAAAATAAAACGTCTTTCTCTAACGCGTCATCAATTTCAGCTTCTAAGAATTCTATTAATGCATTTTTACTCATGAAAGTAGCATCTAGAATTTCTCCTTTTTGTAGGGCGAGGTCAGATTTAAGAACGTGAGTTCTATCTGCCTTATCGATCAACTGAATGTTTACAGTTGTATCTTTTGTTGCTGTAAAACTTTTCTCATTATGTGCAAAATCTCCATGAGACATGGTTGCTACATGAGATTGTGAATCTTTACTCCATTCACCCATCGAGTGAGGATTATTGCGAGCATATTGCTTTACTGGTTTAGGCGCTCTACGGTCTGAATTACCTTCACGTAATACAGGATTTACCGCACTACCTTTAATTTTGTCATATCGCTTTTTTGCGTCTCTTTCTTCATCTGTCTCCGGATCTTCAGGATAGTCAGGAATATCATAACCTTTGGCTTGTAATTCACTAATAGCCTCTGTAAGTTGAGGAACTGATGCAGAGATATTAGGAAGTTTGATCACATTTGCCTCAGGATTTTTTACTAGTTTACCTAATTCTGCAAGAGCATCTTCTTGTTTTTGATCATCCTTTAATCGTTCTGGAAAAACAGCAAGTATTCTTCCAGCAAGTGAAATATCTCTAGTTTCTACGTCTATACCAGCAGGTGCAAGAAACTTTTTTACAATAGGTAAAAATGATGCTGTAGCAAGAGCTGGAGCTTCATCTGTTTTAGTATAAATGATCTTAGGTTGATCTGACATGTGTTATGGGATTATAGTTAATTGTAAAGATCGCTTTATCAGCGATTGTGACTTAAATCACGAGAAAAGCAAAGATAAGGTTTCAACTAGATTTTTAAAAGATCTTTAGCTTATGCTTATGAAATCTCACTGAATTGTGATATTTACATTTTTATCACGAGCAAATTAAAAATTTGATAATTTAAACCTGGTTTATAATTAATTGTGCAATAATATGTAGTGAAACTGGGTTAATGAGTTTGCTTCCGCGAAAGCGGCACCTAATCACAAGTTGAAATTCTAGTCACACTCAATTAGATGGTATAAAAAAAAGCTGCCCTATCGGACAGCTTTTATAAATATAAATTACAAGATTATTTTCTTCTTGCTTCTTTGATACGTGCTTTTTTACCAGTAAGTTCTCTGAAGTAGAAAATACGTTTTCTACGCACAGCACCTTGCTTGTTTACTTCGATTTTTTGAATCGCAGGTAAGTTTAATGGGAAGATACGCTCCACACCTATGTTACCAGACATTTTTCTGATAGTAAAAGTTTTTGTGTGACCAGTACCTCTTAGTTGTAGTACAACACCACGGAAAAACTGTGTACGGCTTTTTTCACCTTCTTTAATCTCGTAATAAACAGTGATAGTATCACCTGCTGAGAATTTTGGTAAATCTTTTCTTTCAATGAATTCGTCTTGTACGAATTTTACTAAATTTTCCATTTACTTAGGAATTAATAAGTTTACGTAATGGATCAACATTCACGATTATCGTCAGAGGTTAATTTTTACGGATTGCAAAAATACAAACTTGAGTGTAAATGACAAATAAAAATGTGAATTAAAAAAACTTATCTAATAATAAGTTTCTTTACAAAGTTAGAAGAGTTAGTACTAACGCGTAAAAAATAGATACCAGCACTTAATTTTGAAACATCAAAGGACTGTTCTTTGCTGTTCATAGTTCTCTTTGCATTATAAACTTGCTTACCTAGAGAGTTGATTATGGTTAAGGAGAGCTCATTATTTTGAGAATGATTTAATGATATTTTCAAGAAACCATCCTTTACTGGATTAGTTAATACCACAAGCTCTTCTTTTTCACCTGTGTTCAGTGAAATTTCTGAAGTTGCGTTATCATTACCTTGTGCCATCATTGTGGCAGGAGAGATAAACATAGAAACGCTAAGAAATGCTATAAGTAAAAATCTATTCATAATAATATTGTATTGTAAAGTTAAAACTTTTTAACTAATTACCTATGTTAATCTTCTTTTAAAAGATCTGGCCTACGGTTTTTAGTTCTTTCATATGCTTTATCTTCTCTCCACTCTTCAATTTTTTTAAGATTACCACTCAGTAGTATTTCGGGCACTTTATGTCCTTTATAGTCTGCTGGGCGAGTGTAAACAGGTGGAGCTAGTAAACCATCTTGAAAACTATCAGTCAATGCACTAGTCTCATCACTAATCACGCCAGGAATTAATCTTATGACCGCATCACATAAAACAGCGGCTCCTAATTCACCACCAGACAGCACATAATCACCTATAGAGATCTCTTTAGTAATATATAAATCACGCACGCGCTGGTCTATTCCTTTATAATGACCGCATATAATCATAATATTCTCTTTTAAAGAGATATGATTTGCAATTCCTTGATTTAAGGTCTCACCGTCTGGAGTCATATAAATGATCTCGTCATAATCTCGTGCTTCCTTAAGTTCATGAATCATTTTATCAAGCGGTTCTATCATGATTACCATGCCAGCGCCACCACCGTACTGATAGTCGTCTACTTGATTATATTTATTAAGACCGTATTTTCTTAAGTCATGCATATGCACGTCCACAATTCCTTTTTCTATACTTCTTTTAAGAATAGAAGCTTCAAAAGGACTTTTAATCAATTCTGGTAATAAGGTAATAATATCTATGCGCACGATGCTGATTTTGGGACAAAGTTAATTCAATTGATCAATCTAGAAGAAATTATTAAAGGTCAATAACAATAATTAACTATATGATTAGTTTAATAACTATAAATGTAGTTTGATAACTAAATAAATAGTTATACATTTGAACTATCGATTTCAAAATCATTATATCACAATGGAAAAATTAACGCAAAAAGAAGAAGAGGTAATGCAAGTGCTTTGGAGTCTAGAGAAGGCATTTGTAAAGGAAATAGTACCAGAGTTAAAAGGAACTAATCATTATAATACAGTATCAACCATAGTACGCAAGCTGGAAGAAAAAGGCTATGTAGCATATGAAGCCTTTGGTAAAACACACCGTTATTATTCTATCGTAGAAAAAGAAAGCTACCGTAATAAGTTTGTAAACAACGCGATGACCAGTTATTTCAATAATTCTTATAAGAATATGGTTTCTTTTTTTGCTAAAGAGGAAAAAATTTCTGCAAATGAATTACGTGAGATTTTGGAAATGATAGAATCTAAAGAAAAGTAATATGGAATCGATAATAGAATATCTTTTAAAAAGCGCTGGAGTCTTAAGTATTTTTGTACTCGTTTACCATTTCTTATTACGCCGTTTAACTTTTTTCAATACAAACCGTTGGTTTTTACTTGCAGGAATAATCGCGAGTGTCATTTTTCCCTTGATTGAAATTACACAAACAGTATATGTCGAGCAGCCAGAGCAAATCCTTTACTTGCCGCAACAAGTAGCAACTCCTATGGCGCTGGTTTTAGAACAGCCGGCAGTAGAAGCGACACCTTTTAATTACAGTATGCTTGTCATTTATGTTTATTTAGCAATCACCATGTTTTTCTTAGGTAAAATGGTGGTGGAGCTAAGTTCCTTATATCGCTTGATCAAGTCTGGAAATAAAAGAAAATTAGGGAACTATGTTTTTGTTACGCTTTCGCGAAAGCTAACACCTTTCAGTTTCTTCAACTATATATGTTATTCTGAACGTGACCAGCAATCTGCCGAACTAGATCTGATCATCGACCATGAGAAAGTTCATGCTCGAGAATGGCATTCCATAGATTTACTGGCGTCGCACATTTTCAAAGCTGTTTTTTGGATCAATCCGCTAGTGTGGTTATTGAAAAAACAAATAGGCGAGAACCTCGAGTTTATTGCCGACTCCAAAGCAAAAATTCAAAACACCTCAGGAATTAGTTACGAGCGTACGTTGTTGAGTACTGCGGCAAGCCACATGCAACCAGCGCTGGCAAATAATTTCTTCACACCATTTATTAAAAAACGAATTATGATGTTACAAAAAGAAGCTTCAGCCCAATGGAATGCCTATAAATATGCTTTGATATTACCTGTTATAGTATTGTTTCTCTACAGTTTTAATGTAGTAGAAGAGATAGAATATGTAGAAAATTCTAATTCTGAGATTGTTAAGCCTTTGGCAACAGTTTCAAATGCAAAAGAATTGGTTTTTGACATTACCAGCGCGACAACAAATGAGCAATTAGAAGCATTTAGAAAGCAAATAGAGTCGCAAGTAATCTACAAATTAAAATTTGATGACATTGAACGAGATAATAGTAGTTTATTGAATACTATAAGTGTATCGGCTAAATTCCCTGGTAAAGAATGGGAAAAAGGCTTCACTATAGAATTAGCTTCTGAAGATTTAATCTTATTAAGTGCTCAAGCTAATAGTATTAAAGTTCACCTGCCTAAGGATAAAACTACACTTTCCATGGATAAGAATGGAACTAACGTAGTCATGCCAGATCATGAGCTTCATGGAGATATTTCTGGAATTGCTGGGGAAAGCAAGGAGACTGTGATTCGCAAACCTCTGTCTGACCATACTCTTTCCTTTAAAATAGACGCTACTTCTACAAAGAAAGATCTAGAAGCTATTAAAGATCTTTTAAAAGAAGAGTACAATGTGAAATTTGACTACAGTAAGCTGAAATTTAAAAATGATAAAATCGTAAGGCTCAAATTAAGTCTAGACGACAAGAATGGTTATAAAGCCACTAAATCTGACAACGACACTGATGGTATCGACCCTATGTGTATAACAGCAATTATTAATAAAGATGCGGCAGATTGGAACCTCGGAAGTTGTGAAGAAAAAGCTACAAATTCTTTTACAACATATTCAGGCGGTAATTATTTGATGAACGGCAAAGTAAATAATAGTAGAGTAGACTCCTTGATAGCAACTATAAACGGACAGTTTAAGGCTTACCGATTAGATTCTTTGCAGCAAATGGTGGAGTTTGATATGGCTCAGTTTGATTTGCAAAATTTAGATAGCCTTCAAAATGTTTTTCAAATGCAAATGAGCAAACAAAATTGGGATTCTATTCAAACCGACATGAATATTAGGTTTGAAGATATGGATAGCATCACTTATAATATCAAAAATATCAAATTCACTGATCCACAAAACACTTACATTTTTAGAAATAGCTTCTCTGGTCTACCGACCACAACTGCCGAAATTCGCAGAGGAATCTCGACAGGTAAAAACCAGCCTCTTTATATTATCAATGGTAAAGAAGCAAGTGAGATAGAGGTAAATGCCATTGATAATCAACAAATAGAAAGTGTATCCGTATTAAAAGATGCCAAGGAAACTTCTATTTATGGTGATAAGGCTAAAAATGGAGTAGTTATAATCATAACCAAAGATGATGATTTCCTAAAGCAAAGCAAGAAAGCACGTGAAAAAGCAGAGCAAAAAGTACAACTTCTTATCACCCAGCAAGAATCTAAACGAGATTCATTAATGAAAAAAAGAATAGAGCTTATCGATATGAAACGAGATGAGCTAGAAGAAAGGAGAGAAGCTATTGTGCTCAATAACAAAAATCAAATAAGGTTCCTAACTGATTCTACTTTAACTGATAAGCAAGTTGATGAGTTAAATGCTAGTGGCAATTGGTTTAGAAATGAACAATTAACTGATGAGCAAGTTGATGAATTGAACAGAACAGGAGATTATAGAGTATACACAGATTTAATTAACGATGCGAGTTCTAACTTTATTTTACTTGACGTTACTAAGAAAGGCTTTAATAAACTTGAAAACGACTTAGAAGATGCTGGTCATACTTTCAAATTAAAAACTCATCGCATGAAAGAGGGAAAACTGAAGAAATTAAAATATGAGATCAATGGTTCTGAATATACATACGTTTCTAAAACAGGTATTAAATTATTAAAAATTCAATTTGAAGGAAATAATAAAACACCTCGTGTAAGTATGATTCCTAATTAAATACATAGATTTTCATTTAGATTCCTGTAAAACCCATTCTCTTTTCTAGAATGGGTTTTACTATTTTCTTAATACAGATCGGGCGATCAAAAGCTTACATTTGAATCATGAAGAAAAAAGTATTCAAGGCACTTGCCAAAATTAATAAAGCAATCTTACCCAGCTTTACAAAAAAGCGTTTGGATTTATCCAAAGCTAGCAAATGGCAAATGGCGCTTTTTGGGTACAAACTTTGGGTAACTAAAAACGCACTAGATTAATGTTTTGTAAGATACCAGACCAATTGGGGAGAATGATCGAGCTCGATCAATTACCTGAAAGAATTATTTCCTTAGTTCCATCACAAACGGAATTATTGATAGACTTAGGATTAAAGGATAGAATAGTAGGAATAACTAGATACTGTATTCATCCGGCAGGATTAACCGATGAAAAAACCGTTGTAGGAGGCACTAAAAAGATAGTAGAATCAAGAATTATTGAACTACAGCCAGATTTGATTATTTGTAACAGAGAAGAAAACAATCAACAGATAGTAGAATTTTGTGACCATATCGCACCTACTTATGTTTCAGACATTGATAATTTAGATCAAGCCTTAGAAATGATTGCAGATGTAGGAGCGCTTACAGGAGCAAAATTTAAAGCCAAATCTTTAATACGTTCTATTTCAAATGGTTTTAAAGTATTGCAACAACTAGCAGTAGAGCACAAAGCACTATATCTAATTTGGAAGAAGCCCTATATGGCAGTAGGAACTGATACATTTATCAACGACATGATAAAACGTACTGGATTTGAAAATGCAGCAAAAGACCTGACCAGATATCCAGAGTTAGAAGTTGAAGAAATGATTAAGTTGCAGCCAGATACTGTTTTCTTATCTTCAGAACCTTATCCTTTTACTACAGACGATATTGCAGAGCTTAAGCTTGCTTTTTTAACAGCACCTTCTCAAGACCCTGTAAAACCTAATGTTATTCCAGATTTTAAAGTCGTAGATGGAGAACTATTCTCTTGGTATGGATCTCGATTACTCAAAACACCAGAATACTTGCAAACCTTGCAACCTAAGAAAATTGATCTAAGTATTTAAAAGGTTAATTTTTATTATTTCGTGTAACTTTGACTATAACTTACATACAAATCAATTAAAGAATTATATAAATGAAAAAAATAGGAGGTTTAGGAATAGCAGGTATTATTCTAGGTGTAATAGTACTTTATGGAGTTTACTGGTACAACAGTACCATAGGAATGAGTGAAGGCGTGAGTAATGCTTGGGCAAATGTAGAAAGCAGTTACCAGCGACGTAACGACCTTATTCCTAATATAGTTGCAACAGCTCAAAAATATGCTGAGTTTGAACAAGAAACTTTAATGGGTGTGATAGAAGCACGTTCTAAAGCTACCTCAATTAACGTTGATGCGTCAGAATTAACAGAAGAGAATCTTGCAGCCTTTTCTAAAGCGCAAAGTCAAGTAAGCTCTGGTTTAGGTAGATTACTTGCTACATATGAAAATTACCCTAATCTCAAAGCAAATGAAAACTTCAAAGAACTCATTAACGAGTTGAGCAGGACAGAAAACCGTATCAACGTAGAGCGTAATAGATATAATAATGCTGTAGGAGCTTATAATGTAAAAGTAAAAAGAGTGCCAGGAGTATTTTTTGCAGGAATCTTAGGGTTTGAACCAGCAGCCTTCTATCAAGCAGAAGAAGGCGCCGAGGTAGCGCCAGATGTAGACGCTTTATTTGACAACTAGGTATGTCAGCAAAAGTAGAAGATTTTCTTACCGCTTCTCAAGAACAAGCTATTGTTGAAGCCATACGCAAAGCAGAGTTGCTTACAAGTGGTGAAATACGCGTGCATCTAGAGTCCAGTTGCATTGATCCTATCTCACGCGCGCAAGAATTATTTCATTTACTTAAAATGGACAATACTAAAGAAGAAAACGGAATTCTTTTCTACGTAGCTGTGGATGATAAAAAGTTTGCCTTAATAGGAGATAGAGGTATTCATAAGCAAGTAGGTGATGATTTCTGGAACGCTGTGAGAGATGTTGTATTATCTCGCTTTCGCGAAAGCGAATTTCAAAAAGGACTCATAGAAGGCATTGAATTAGTAGGTAAAAAGCTCGCTGTATATTTCCCATGGCAACATGATGACGAAAATGAATTACCTAATGAAATCTCTGTGAGCTGATGAGGTATATTTTTCAAACCATTATACTGATTTTGAGTTTTTCAAATCTTGTTGATGCTCAATTCGACATACCGCCGAAGCCTTCTACCTCGAAGCAGCAACCTGTTTATGATTATGCAGGAGTGTTAACAAGAAATGAATTTACATCGCTTAGTAATAAATTAATACGCTATGCAGATACGACTTCAACACAGATCGTGTATGCGATTATTAATACTTCAAATGGTGAAGAGCTAGATAAATTAGGTGCACGATGGGGACAAAAATGGGGTATAGGACAAGCAGGCAAGGATAATGGTATTTTACTCCTTCTCGCAATAAAAGATCGCAAGGTAGATATTAATACAGGTTATGGTATTGAGTCTAGGCTATCTGACCTCGATGCAGAACGTATCGTTAATCGAGTTTTAGTTCCTAATTTTAAGAATGCAAGTTATTACACCGGACTAGATCAAGGCGCAGATGCTATTTTTCAGAGCTTGGAAGGTGAATTCACTGGTGTTCCACAATCTAGAAATGAAATACCGTGGCAATTTTTCATCTTTATAGGTTTCTTTTTGCTACTGATTATCATGAAAGCTAGAAATAATAACGGTGGTAATAATGATGGTACCCATAATGGTGGTTCATTGTTAGATGTTATTATTCTCAGTAATATGGGACGTGGCGGTTTCGGTGGTGGCTTCGGCGGCGGTAGCTCTGGTGGTGGTTTTGGTGGCGGTTTCGGCGGCGGCGGTTTTGGCGGTGGCGGCGCAGGT
>NZ_MAAX01000126.1 GCF_002162835.1 Nonlabens dokdonensis | reverse complement strand
CTTAACGATATATTTTTATCAAGAAGCTGGTTCACATGTAGAAAATTATCTGGGTAAACAAGGTAATACTGAACCGTTTCTTTGAGTTCGGTTTGCATTTTTCTTATGGTGCCAGTTATTTTCATTGTAGGAACTTTAAATATTATCGAAGTATCTTTGAGACCGTAAAAATACCAATTAGGATTTTTAAAATATGGCAAACGCATTACTCAATTCTGTTGTATCGTGGTTTCTTAAGAAACGTATTCACGATATGGAGCTGTTTATGAAGCATCCACAGGAATTACAGGATAATATTTTACAAGATCTTATCTATTATGCGAGGCATACTGAGATCGGTAAGAAGTACGGATTTGACTCTATAAAATCTTATCGAGATTTTGCTGATCGTGTACCGGTTTCTCAATATGCAGAGATTCAATCTTCCATCGAGCGATCTAGAAAGGGAGAAGGTAATATTTTCTGGCCTAATGACATCAAATGGTATGCAAAAAGTAGTGGTACTACAAATTCTAGAAGTAAATACATACCAGTAAGCCAGCAGTCGCTTGAAGATTGTCATTATGCTGCCGCAAAGGATCTCTTATGTATGTATTTAAACAATAATCCAGATTCTAAATTATTTAAAGGTAAAGGTTTGCGATTAGGCGGTAGTAATGTGCTGGATAAAAAATCAGGAACTACTGCTGGCGATTTAAGTAGTATTTTGATAGATAATATGCCTTTTTGGGCAGATTATAGCTCGACTCCAGGTAATGAGGTAGCTTTAATGGCAGAGTGGGAAACTAAGATGCCAGCTATAGTGAAGGAAACTATTACTGAAAATGTCACTAGTCTAGCTGGTGTGCCATCCTGGATGATGGTACTATTAAATAATGTGCTTGAGACTACTGGAAAAGATCATATTCTAGAAGTATGGCCACAAATGGAAGTTTTCTTTCACGGAGGTGTGAGTTTTGATCCTTATGTAGATCAGTATAAAAAGCTACTACCAGCAAATCACGTTAAGTATTATGAAACGTATAATGCTAGTGAAGGATTTTTTGCTATTCAAGACAGGAACGATAGTAAAGAATTGCTATTAATGCTAGATTACGGTATATTCTACGAGTTCATATCTATGAAAACGTATGCTACGCCTGATGAGAAGATCATACCTCTAGATGAGGTTGAGTTAGGTGAGAACTATGCGATAATTATTACTACTAATGCAGGGTTGTGGCGCTATAAAATAGGAGACACAGTTAGATTTACTTCAAAAAATCCATACCGTATTAAGGTAACTGGTCGCACTAAGCATCATATTAACGTGTTTGGTGAAGAGTTGATTATTGAAAATGCAGAGGCAGCTCTTAAGAAAACTATTAAAGAGATGCCATGCGCTATCAAAGATTACACAGTTGCGCCTGTTTTTATGGATGGTAAGGAAAAAGGTGCGCATGAATGGTTAGTAGAATTTGAAAAAGAGCCTGATGATGTTCTCGCTTTCGCGAAAGCGTTAGATCAACATCTTCAAAGAGTTAATAGTGATTATGAGGCAAAAAGGGCAAATGATATAACTTTAACTGAATTGAAATTTCACAATGCGAGACCTAATGTATTCTATAACTGGTTGAAGGAAAAAGGGAAATTAGGAGGTCAACATAAAATACCTAGATTGAGTAATTCAAGAGAGTATATGGATGAATTATTAGTTATCCATAAACAAAGTGCTGCAAGTAGCTAGATAATAGAAAAAGCTGCAAAAACGTATTCTAACTGACGTGTTAAACCTTATTTGAATAAGCTATTTAATCCGTATTTTTGCAAAAATTTTTATACATGAGCAAATTGGTTGTGGTAGGAACAGTAGCATTTGATGCGATTGAAACTCCTTTTGGCAAAACAGATAAAATACTAGGTGGCGCAGCGACTTTTATAGGGTTGAGTGCTTCTCATTTTAATACAGAGGTAGGATTAGTAAGTGTAGTAGGTGGAGATTTTCCTCAGGAATATCTTGATATGTTGAGTGATCGCGGAATGAATATCGATGGAGTAGAGGTTGTTAAAGATGGTAAAACATTTTTCTGGTCTGGAAAATATCATAATGACATGAATACGCGAGACACGCTAGCGACAGAGCTTAACGTTCTTGCAGATTTTAATCCGGTTGTCCCAGAATCATTTAAAGATGCAGAGGTGGTAATGTTAGGAAACTTACACCCAGCGGTACAATTGAGTGTGATCGAACAAACACCTAATGCAAAGCTTATTGTTCTTGATACCATGAACTTCTGGATGGACAGTGCTTTAGACTTATTACATGAGGTAATTGCAAAGGTGGACGTGATTACTATTAATGATGAAGAGGCTAGACAACTTTCTGGAGAGTACTCTTTAGTAAACGCTGCAAAGAAAATTCATGAAATGGGTCCTAAATA
>NZ_MAAX01000102.1 GCF_002162835.1 Nonlabens dokdonensis | reverse complement strand
AATATTACCCAAAGCACCAGCAAATATTAAAGCTATACAAAGAATCAATATTTTATGACCGTTCTTTTTAATACTACTTACCAGCCAGTAACCTATTCCAAAGATTGCAAAAATTCTAAAAATTACTAGAATTAACTTACCATAATCACCAGGTATTTCCATTCCCCAGGCAGCTCCTGCGTTTTCATAAAAAAGTAATTGAAATTTACCCCAATCTACAATAGGATCGCTATTACTCGGAGTTAATGTGTAATTAAGTTTAATGTAAATCTTGCTAGCCTGGTCTATGATTAAGACAAGAAGAATTATGAAGATAGCCTTAGATAATTTCATTAATTATTTTTGAAAAGTGTAAAAATACTACTTCTTAGTCTTATTTGAATTGGTAATGTTACCAGAAACAGTTTCTAATGTAGCAAAATACTTAATTAATTTATCTTTTTCAAAAGGCGATATTTTACCAGTTTTAGAACGGCAGATGATATCGTAATTTTTTAATTCTACAAAAACATCTGCATATACAGAAATGTAGTGCATATTACCTTCTACCTTATTGATTTTGCAAGTTCCAGAGAGTTGATTAACATAGATATTCTTATAATCGCCAGTAATAGAAATGTCTGCAGCATTTGTGTTAATTACTAGTCTTTTATCTCTAGGTAAAATTAAGATGGCTGTTCCATCGATAATTTTATGCGCACTCAATTTGTCCTCTGGAAAAGAAAAGGATGGATTTATAGGGTCTCTTATCAATAGAGAATCATTGCGTACACGTCCAGATAAAATAACGGCATTTTTATACTCGCCATTTTGACTAGTTGTTATTTGAACACGATCCTCATTTGTGGTTTTGATAATTAAATTTAAATATTGATAAATATCTATATCTACTATTGTGAACTCACTTTCTGAGAATTGCGTCTCATTTTTAATGGAAGTGGCTGTTTGAGCATCCGCTTTCGCGAAAGCGGTACAACATAAAATAATAACACAAAAAAACCTTTGTATGTTAAAACAAGCTTGAAGTTGAATCATCATACAAAGGTATTGATCGTTTGATAAACCCAGTCAGTCAGAGTTAAGACTGCATGTTTTTAGCCTCTATACTAAGTGTCGCATGAGGTACTAACTCTAATCTTTTTTTGTTGATGAGTTTACCTGTAACTCTACAAACGCCATAAGATTTATTCTCAATTCTTATTAAAGCGTTTTTAAGATCTCGTATGAACTTTTCTTGACGTATAGCTAGTTGTGAACTGGTTTCCTTACTCATTACCGCACTACCTTCATCAAAAGCTTTGAATTGTGGAGCAGTATCTTCAGTTCCATTACTTGCATTATTCATGTAAGCACTTTTGATTAAATCGTATTGTTCTTTAGCCTCGGCAATTTTTTTGTTCAATAAATCTTTGAAGTAAGCAAGATCAGCATCGCTGTACCTCAATTTTTCATCTGTATTTAAGTCCATGTTTTATATTTTAGTAACCTTGATTGTGGTCGCAATATCGTCAAATTCAATAATTGTACCGTTATCAATATGTTGTGTTATGATTAAGCGGTCTGCAAGCGTTTCATCTTTGATATATTGTTCGTTTGCATGAAGAGCATCATCCATTTCATTATGAGAGATGACCTCTATGTTAATACGATCTGTTACCTCGAGTCCTGAGTCTTTTCTTATGTTTTGAATACGATTCACAAGTTCACGTGATATCCCTTCCTTTTTAAGCTCTGGCGATATAGTTACGTCGAGTGCTACAGTAATCCCAGACTGATTTGCTACTAACCATCCTTCTATGTCTGATGATGTAATCTCTACATCTTCAAGGGTCAAGATAATCTCATTTCCGTTTACATTTATCTTTTTCTCTCCAGTTTTTTCTAACAAAGCGATGTCCTCTTGTTGAAAACTTTTAATCTTGCCAGCTATTTGTCCCATAGCTTTACCAAAACGCGGCCCCAACGCTTTAAAATTAGGTTTGATTTCTTTTACTAGAATACCACTTGCGTCGTCAATAAGTTCTATTTCTTTCACATTCACTTCACTTTTTACAAGATCTGCGATGGCTTCTATTTGAGCTCTATCTTTAGTGTCTAGAACAGGTATCATAATACGCTGTAAGGGCTGGCGCACTTTAATGCTCTCTTTTTTACGCAACGATAAAGTCAGGCTAGATATCACTTGTGCTTTATGCATTTTTTCTTCTAGAGCAGCATCGATTACAGACTCATCTACTTGAGGGAATAAGGCTAAGTGTACACTTTCACTAGCATCATTTTCACAAACGCTTGTCAAATCTCTATACAGTTGATCCATAAAGAACGGCGCGATAGGTGCTCCTAATTGTGCCACTGTTTTCAAACAAGTGTATAAAGTCTGGTAGGCAGCAATTTTATCTTGCTCATAGCTTCCTTTCCAGAAACGTCTTCTACACAATCTCACGTACCAGTTACTTAAGTTCTCAGTGACAAATGTGGTGATCGCACGAGCTGCTTTAGTAGGCTCATAATCTTCATAGAATGCCGTTGCTTCCTTGATCAAAGTGTTTAACTCTGATAGAATCCAGCGGTCTATTTCTGGTCTTTC
>NZ_MAAX01000199.1 GCF_002162835.1 Nonlabens dokdonensis | reverse complement strand
CGGTTAACGCCGCAAGATTAGGATTGAAATCTGCTATAATCGCCTCTTGCGGTATGGATGGGTTAGGGGATTTTATAGTTGATAAATTAAAAAGTGACTATGTAGATACCTCACATATAAATAGAACTTCTGGGCTACATACTTCTATTATTTTAGTTTCTAAATCTATGGACACACCAGATTTTACTGCCTATAGAGAAGCAGATTGTGTTATACCAGAAGATGTGGTTACTGATGAGTTATTGCATTTATCAAAAATCTATCATACGACATGTTTTGCTTTGAGTAAAAATCCTGCGAGAACGACTATTTTAAAGGGTGCACAACGCGCCAGTGAGCTAGGTCTACAGTTAAGTATAGATCTCAATTACTCAGAAAAAATATGGCCTGATCGTATAGAAGCAAAAAAGATAATAACGCAATACCTTTCTTATAATCCATTACTCAAATTAAGTATTGATGATTGTTATAGATACTTTGAGTGTCACAAAACTGAAGAAGAAATCTTTAGTTATTTTCATTCTAAAGGAGTTTCTACCATATGTCTTACAAAAGGTAAAGACGGCGTTGCTGTTTCTGATCTTGAAGTAGGTGTGCTGCATCAAGCTGCGTTAAAAATTAAAGATATAAAAGATGTCACAGGAGCTGGTGACGCCTTCTGGACTGGTTTTTTATTTGCGCGTATTAATAATAAGTCACTTCTAGACTCTATAACTATAGCACAAAAACTTGCTACCATTAAATTACAAAATGTAGGTAGGTTGCCTGATATGATTAGTTTAAAGAAAGTAATAGAAGAATTAGATTAGTTAGTTTTAGTTTAGTTAGTTTGGGAAGCTGCAATTCATAATTGCAGCTTTTTGTTGTAAACAAGGATTTATTTCAGTTCCGCTTTCGCGAAAGCGAGACCTAACACCAATTTTATCATTCATTAAAATGCTTATTATTCTTTAAACCTTACATTTGTTTTATAAAATGCTAAGGGATTTATGAGCGAAAAAAGTAAGAGGAGAGAAGCGTTAGTTTATCATGCAAAGCCTACTCCTGGAAAAATAAAAATAGTACCTACAAAAAAATATAGTAGTCAGAGAGACCTGGCGCTCGCCTATAGTCCAGGTGTTGCAGAGCCGTGTATTGAGATAGCAAAGGATAAATCAAATGTTTATAAATATACTACAAAAGGAAATCTAGTAGCGGTTATTTCTAACGGTACAGCAGTTTTAGGTCTAGGAGATATAGGTCCAGAAGCGTCTAAACCAGTTATGGAAGGTAAAGGACTGTTATTTAAAATCTTTGCAGATTTAGATTGTTTTGATATTGAGGTGGATACAAAGGATGTGGATGAGTTTATCAAAACGGTAAAGAATATTGCTCCTACATTTGGTGGTATTAATCTAGAAGATATAAAAGCTCCAGAAGCTTTTGAGATAGAACGCAGGCTTAAAGAAGAGCTAGATATTCCTGTAATGCATGATGACCAGCATGGAACAGCTATCATTTCTAGTGCTGCTTTGCTCAACGCATTAGAACTTGCGGAAAAGAAGATAGAAGATGTTAAGATAGTTATATCTGGTGCAGGTAGTGCTGCTATTTCTTGCACTAGTCTATATGTGAAGTTAGGAGCTCGAAAAGAGAACATCATGATGTTTGATATCGATGGACTGATTACAAAGGACCGTACAAACTTAGGTCCAGAACAAATGCAATTTGCTCGAGACCTAGATAAAGTAGATTTAAGAGAGGCGTTAAAAAATGCAGATGTTTTTCTAGGCCTATCAGTAGGGAATATTGTTGATGGAGAAATGTTAAGGTCTATGAACGATTCTCCTATCGTTTTTGCTATGGCAAACCCTACACCAGAGATTGATTATGATACAGCAATGGCCTCAAGAGAAGACATTATCATGGCTACTGGTAGAAGTGATCATCCTAATCAGGTAAATAATGTTTTAGGTTTCCCATTTATTTTTAGAGGAGCAATGGATGTGCGCGCTACTAAGATTAATGAAGAAATGAAGATGGCAGCAACTAAAGCCATCGCACAGCTTGCTAAAGAACCAGTGCCAGAACAAGTAAACATAGCTTATGGAGAGTTGAAACTTTCTTTTGGTCGTGATTACATCATTCCCAAACCTTTTGATCCTAGATTAATCTCTACTATTCCGCCAGCAGTGGCAAAAGCTGCGATGGAAAGTGGTGTGGCTCAAGAACCTATCTTAGACTGGGAAAGGTACGAAGAGCAATTGCTTAGCCGCATGGGTTCTGATAATAAACTTGTTAGGTTGTTGTTAAACCGTGCTCGTATAAACCCTAAGAGAATTGTATTTGCTGAGGCAGACAATATAGATGTACTCAAAGCAGCGCAAATAGTGCTAGAAGATGGCATCGGTACACCTATATTATTGGGTCGTAAAGATATCATTGAAGAATTAATGGAAGAGCTAGGCTTTGATCAACCTTGCATGATCATCGATCCTAAATCTGATGAAGAAAAAGCTCGCAAAGATCGTTATGCTCATGAATTCTGGAAATTGAGACAAAGAAAAGGTGTGACAGAGTTTGATGCAGGAAAATCCTTGAGACAGCGCAATTACTTTGCGGCAATGAT
>NZ_MAAX01000050.1 GCF_002162835.1 Nonlabens dokdonensis | reverse complement strand
TTAGATATATCACCTCTCACTCTCTACTTACAGGTTACTTTAGTGTAATCAGAAAATTAAAACCTTGTGAGATATAGGACGATTATTAACTCTGAAGAAATAAATACCGTCTGAAATATTGTTCAGGTCAATCTCTTCATTTGGAATTGTTGCCATATTGAAAATCGATTGCCCTTTCAGATTAAAGAGCTGGAATGATGTTAAATTTTCGCCTTGAGCGGTTTCTAAATACAAAATTTTATTAGCAACATAATAATTAAGGTCTGAAGTTGTAAGATCATTAGTACTTAAAATACGTCGTGCCATTCCAAAATCAGGAATACCATATCCTAAAAGATTATCTGGGGTATTAGATTGATGAGCACTAGCTCTTATAGCACTTCTTATTTCATTAGGTGAAGCATTAGGAAATGCTTGCATCAAGCAAGTAGCTGCTCCACTTATTATAGGAGCGCTAAAACTAGTCCCGTTGCTTGTTACCAGATTACCGGCCTCATCTATGGTGGCAGAGGCGCTACCTTGAGCAACTATATCCGGTCGTATACGACCATCTACAGTTGGGCCGATACTTGAAAAACTAGACCTCACCTCATTTGCCGTGACTGAGCCTACAGAAAAGGCTCCAAAAGCATCGGCTGGTGCTGCGTTATAAGGATGTGAAGTGCTATTACCAGAATTTCCGGCACTGACGACTACTAGCATACCTTTATCAAAAGCTACATTAGTTCCTTGAGATATAAAAGCTGTCGATCCATTCATGTCTTGATAAGAAAGACTTTCTGCTGCGTTATCAAAACCTAAATAGCCTAAGGACACATTGATCACATCTACTCCTAGTGAGTCTGCACGCTCTGCGGCTTGTACCCAGTAAGACATTTCAGCTGGTGTTTCTATTGCGGCCTCTTCTGTACGAAATAAGTAATAACGAGCATCTGGTGCAGTACCTTCAAAATTACCTGTTTCGCTACCAGCCATTACACTCAGCACTCTTGAACCATGAAAATGATTATCATAGATCGTAGCATCTCGATCTACAAAATCCCAGCCACCAGCAATGCCGTTATTATTACGCAATTGAGTAAAGCCCGAATTAGTATTTACATTAGGAAATCCAGAATCTGTGACTGCGATTAATATTCCAGAGCCTGTATTGCCACTATTATGTAAGTCATCTAGACCTATCATTTCTATTTGATTTCTAGCAGTTCCATAGTTAAGTGGCGTGGTTACCATGTTTGCATACTTATCCACACTATTTATCTGAGCATTTTTTGAAGGATCTGTAAAATCAATATTTGAAACAAAAGGTAAATTACTAAGCGCATTTATGGCAGCTGGTGTCCCGACTACATGCACACAATTGAACCATTTAGACTGTGCTTTATAGGTAATTCCAGGTTTGTTTTTTATTTGAGTTACATAAGATTGATTCATAGGCATATCTCGATCATCTATAGGAATATGATGTCGTGCCTTGCGATCAATCGCTCGCTGAGTAAGAATGGACTGTAAATTAGTTACCGAAGAAACGGTGTTAGGTTTATCTGTAAAAAACACTAAAGCATGAAAATCTTGAGCATTAGACAGGCTCATAACAGACCATAGAACTATGAAAAGTAGCTTTCTCATAAGAGTAAAATTACGGCAATTAGATCAATAACCAGATGATTAAACCTTAAAGTTACTTCTACATTATTTCAAATCAACATGTTACCTTAAGCAATCACACCACTACCTAAGCATTCATGTTCTCGATACCATGCTACAAACTGTCCCGGTGAAATCGCACTTTGATCTTTTTCAAAAATGACATAAAGTCCACCTTCTACTCTATGTAAAGTGGCCTTATCTAGTGTCTGGCGGTAGCGTATACGCGCCATAACTTCCATAGTACTTCCTATTTCTAATTCTAGATCTTCTCTTATCCAGTGCATTTCATCTTGGGTTACAAATAAACCTTTTCTATATAATCCAGGATGCTGTTTTCCTTGACCTACATAAATAGTATTTGTATTTACATCTGTTTCTATAACAAATAAAGGTTCTGGCGTACCACCTACAGCAAGTCCTTTGCGTTGCCCACGTGTAAAATAGTGTGCTCCTTGATGCTTTCCTACCACTTTACCTTCAGAGGGATGATATTTCCGCTTTCGCGAAAGCGAGACCCATTCATTCTCATCGACCTTTCCATCTGTAGTAACAAGTTCTAGCATTTTCTCACGACTAGTCTGTGCATCTATCTCTACGATATCGCCAGCCTTGGGTTGCAATTGCTGTTGTAAAAAATCTGGCAAACGTACTTTACCTATAAAACATAATCCTTGGGAGTCCTTTTTACCAGCGGTAATTAAGTCTTGTGAAGCTGCGATCTCTCTTACTTCAGACTTTTGAAGATGACCAATTGGGAAAAGCGTTCTTGCAAGCTGTTTTTGTGATACTTGACATAAGAAATAACTTTGATCCTTATTAGCATCTGCTCCACCTAATAAATGATGGATTTCTTTGCCATCTTCTACGGTCGTGGTCTTCTGGCAATAATGTCCTGTTGCTACAAAATCTGCTCCTAGGTCTAGAGCAATATCCATAAAAACATCAAACTTGATCTCGCGATTACATA
>NZ_MAAX01000180.1 GCF_002162835.1 Nonlabens dokdonensis | reverse complement strand
GCATTAATTATGTTTGAGATTTTATTTAGTATTTGTCTAGGAATAGGGCTGGCAGCAAGTGCTGGTTTTAGAGTTTTTATCCCTTTATTATTTGCAAGCATTGCCGCATATTTTGAAGTCATACCACTGAATGAAAGCTGGCAATGGGCAGGAAGTTTAACAGCTGTTATCGTTCTAGGAGTTGCCGCGGCCGTGGAGTTACTAGCTTATTACATTCCTTTTGTAGATAATTTGCTCGATACGATCTCAGTTCCACTAGCTGCGATCGCAGGAACAGTAGTTATGGTAAGTGTTGCTGCAGACATGAATCCTGTATTTACTTGGACTCTCGCCATAATCGCTGGTGGAGGAACCGCAGCTGCGATTTCTACAACCACTTCTGCTGCTCGAGCCACAAGTACTGCTGCTACAGGTGGTTTAGGCAATCCCGTCATAAGCACCGTAGAAGCTGGTTTTTCCAGCGTTCTATCATTTTTATCCATTGCTTTTGCACCGCTTGCCGTTATCGTGGTTTTTTTCTTGTTAATAGGAATGAGAAAACTATACAAGAAATTATTTAAGAAGAAAAAGGATGAAGTAGTTGTTGGGTAATTCCGCTTTCGCGAAAGCGAGATAACCATTAAAATTAAACTGGACTGACTAAAATCTATAAAGTATAGAGTCTGAATTAATTTCAAATAAGATTAAGACAGTTGCCCAAGAAATATTTAAGAGAAGATCGAGTAGGAGTAGAGGAAGTATTAAATTTGCTCAAAGATCAGGAGTTCTAATTAAAGAGAAATCCTAGTTATTTTGATAATCTAATTAGCAGCCATCTTGAAAAAAATAGCCGTAATTCCAGCACGTTTTGAAGCCAGTAGATTTCCTGGTAAACTCATGAAAGACCTATGCGGTAAATCTGTGATTCTACGTACTTATGAAGCAGCTTTACACACTGGGTTATTTGATCAAGTACTGGTCGCTACAGATAGTGATTTGATATATAAGGAGATCGTTGAGAATGGAGGAGAAGCGGTTATGAGTCATAAAACTCATGAAACTGGAAGTGATCGAATTGCAGAGGCTGTTGAGAATTATGAAGCAGACATAATAATTAATGTTCAAGGAGATGAACCTTTTACAAATAAAGCTGATCTCGAAAAACTAATAGAAGTATTTGAGCAGGATGTAAATAAAGAGATCTCGCTTGCGTCATTAATGCATGAGCTGCTAGATACTCAAGACATTAATAATCCTAATAATGTGAAAGTTATAACCGATCTGGAAGGAAATGCATTGTATTTTTCAAGGTCAGCTATTCCATTTGCTCGCGATGAATCTATTAAACAACCCATTTTTAAACATATAGGTATATACGCTTTTAGAAAACAAGCCTTGATTGATTTTTACAATCAATCACCGACGCCGCTGGAATTAGTAGAAAAGATCGAGTGTATTAGATATCTAGAACATGGTAAAAAAATTAAGATGATTAAAACAAATCATCTTAGTATAGGGATAGATACACCTAGTGATCTTGAAAAGGCTAGATTAAAATTTAATAATCTAGACAATTAAAAATTTAATTATAGATTTGATGTAAGATTATTAGTAAAAAAAAAATGTCTTTAGATTGCAATCCCTACAGGAAGCATATCTTTATATTTTAAACGGTATTTTCTAACAAATCC
This sequence comes from Nonlabens dokdonensis, assembly GCF_002162835.1. Classification (GTDB taxonomy): domain Bacteria; phylum Bacteroidota; class Bacteroidia; order Flavobacteriales; family Flavobacteriaceae; genus Nonlabens; species Nonlabens dokdonensis_B. The sequence goes on along the minus strand of NZ_MAAX01000180.1, from coordinate 963 downwards.
TGCAATTTTAGGATGTGTAGGCACGACTTTTAATTCTTTTACGTTTCTTATATCTTCAAAAACAGCAGTTAAGAACTCATCTCTGAAATCATTATCAAATTCATAATCTTCCGGGACGATATATTTTGTAAGGAAAATTTTTCTTTCTTGTTGCGCATATTCAATCGTTGCTAAAACGTCACCTTTGCGACACTCGTACTGACGTAAAAATTCATTATCAGTAACTTCTAAGGTACTTGTAGAATCCATATTCATTATTTTAACTCCATTCATTATCTACATAAAGTAGAACAACACTATTAAATAAAGTAATATTATGGTAGATTAGTGATAAGAGTAAAATTTTCTCTTTATATCTTGCAAAGATAGTCTAAAAATAATATGCTTTGCATACTATAAATGTTAAAGCACGCTGCAAAAAGAGAATATAGTTTTATGAAACAAGTTTATTTCATGCCAGGAATGGCGGCATCTTCCTTGATTTATGAAAATATACAGCTACCAGAAGATGATTTTAAAATGCACTTTCTTGAGTGGATTATTCCTATCAAAAAGGAGAGCTTATCTTCCTATGTTGCTCGTTTAATTAAGAATATAAAACATGAAAAACCAGTTCTTGTAGGCGTCTCTTTTGGTGGAGTGATCGTACAAGAAATGGCTAAGCATATAGAGGTAGAAAAACTGATTTTGATTTCTACAGTTAAGTCTAACAAGGAGTTTCCTAGAAGAATGCGTTTTTCTAAGACTACTGGATTGCACAAACTCTTACCTACTGGTTTGGCTCAAAATATTGACGTTTTGAGTAAATATAGCTTTGGAATAGCGCCAAAGAAAATAGAGATGTACAAGAAATACCTTTCAGTAAACAGCCCTATATATTTAGATTGGGCACTTGACACTATAATGAATTGGGATCAAGAAGAGCCTGTTGCAAACTGTATACATATACATGGTGATGAAGAT
>NZ_MAAX01000051.1 GCF_002162835.1 Nonlabens dokdonensis | reverse complement strand
GCTGCGGTAAAAGAAATGGCTACATTCTCGCTGTACGTCGCACCACGGTATTTACTTATAAAGAACCCTATTAAGAACATTACAATAAAATAAATCATTAATGGAACAGCGATCAACAACACATCAAACGGAATCTCAACAATTAATTCTCCTTTAAGCGAAAACATCAAAACAATAGTAAGCAATAACGCCACTAACGTAATGGGTGAAATAGCTGGAATAAAAACGTTTTCATACCAGTCTTTACCCTTTGCTTTTACTAAGAAATAGCGACTCAATATTCCCATGAGAAAAGGAATTCCTAGATAAATCGCAACACTTTCTGCAATGGTGGAAATCGAGATATCTACAATTGCACCGTCAAAACCAAAATAAGGTGGCAACACCGTAATAAACAACCACGCATAAAAGGAATAACCGAAAACTTGGAAAACACTGTTTAAAGCTACTAATCCTGCCCCATATTCTGGAGAACCATCGGCTAGGTCATTCCACACTAATACCATAGCAATACAACGTGCTAAACCTATTAAAATAAGACCAACCATATATTCTGGATGGTTTTGAAGGAAAATCAGCGCAAGCGCAAACATTAAAACAGGACCGATAATCCAGTTCAACAACAGTGAGATGCTTAATATTTTAGTGTTCTTAAAAACCTTAGGTAAGAGTTTATAATCGGCTTTTGCGAGTGGTGGATACATCATCAGAATCAATCCTATAGCAATGGGAATATTTGTTGTTCCAGAGCTCATAGAATTGATATAATTTGCCATATCAGGAATCGCATAGCCTAATCCTACACCTATCGCCATGGCAAGAAAGATCCATAAGGTTAGGTATTGATTGAGGAAAGAGAGTTTTTTCTTCATGATTTAGCGTGTTGTAACATTAGAAAAAACATACTTCATTTCAGTAGCAATTTGTGTGCTGCGTTCTTCATAAACGGCTTCTTGCTCTGGTGTACTATCGCTAACTTTTGGGTCTAAATACGTAATACCTACTCTTTTTTCTGCTCCGGGAATAAATGGACAATTTTCTGATGCATGATCACAAGTCATAACAGCCACAAAGTTTTCGGTAGGATTTTCTTTATGATCAAATAGTTTTGAAAACGCGGTAATAGGTGGCATCACCTCACTATATTCTAAATAATATTTAGGATTATCCTTCTTCTTTTTTTGAGTAAAATCAAGGCCTTGTATTTTTAATGTATCTAAAACTTTAGGATATACGGCAGTTGTTTCTGTACCTCCAGAAAAGCAATGAACATCCGGCACATCATAGAAGCGAGCCGCTATTTGTGCCCATATTTGACATAAATGACTGCGTCTCGAGTTGTGCGTACAAATAAAAGTTAACTGCGCCTTTTGATGCTTGTTGAGACTTTCATTTACATAATTAGTAAGCTGGTCTAGTTCTCGCTTTCGCGAAAGCGGAATAGAATCAACATCTAATCCATCTAGGAAATTTTTGATCGGTAAAAACATAGCTATAGATTTAACAACAACCAGAGCCTGGAGCACAAGAATTTTGCGCTTGGATTTCTGATAATTTCATTTTAGGTTTTTCTTGAGGTATGCCACAGGCATCTTTTGCTAGGCAATCAGTCATTTTATTAATAAGTGTAAAAGAAGTACCGTTAAAATCGATACCATATTTACCTATGGTACCGGCTTGATATTCTACTTCAATTTCTGCATCTGGAAGGCTCAATTTATTTTTAGACAGCTCGATAATCTGGACTAGTTTTTCTGGGTGTAATCTATGATCATAATCATTTGCTTCCCATAATTGAAAATTAATCACTGTTTCAAGTCGCTCTTTACCGCCACAATCGATAAAATGTTTGATGACCTTACCTACTTCAGTAACGTGAAAATGACTTGGAACGAGATCACCTGATGGTAGTGTAAAACTGATCTTTTCTTGTCCAGCTAGAATTTGAGAAAATTGAGAGAGTTTCATATCCTTTTTGTTTAATTGCAATATTACGATTAATATTTGTAAATTTTTTTAACAGCACTTATTTAAAGTAGCAGCATCGAGGTTTAATATAGGGGAAAGCAAGTTCTTCATTAATAACCAATTTTGATGATCGATACAATAACAAACACTTGTGCCCTCGACACTGCCTTTAATAAGTCCTACTGTTTTTAATTCTTTTAAATGTTGGGAAATGGTGGGTTGTGCGAGACCTATCTCATTTACAATATCGCCGCACACACAGGAATCTATAGAAAATAAATACTCAATAATAGCTATTCTAGCAGGATGCGCTAAGGCTTTTGCCATGCGTGCTACTTGATTTTGAGCATCGGTAAATTTTTCTGATTTAGTAACTCCCATATTTATTCATCGCAAATTTACAATAAAAAATATAGCTGTCTAAGAAGTTGCATTTTATTGATTATCAATTTTGGTGATGTACAATTCTACACGACGGTCTAGTTTATCAATACCACCGAGAGGTTTTTTGCGACCAAAACCTTTGTATTTCATTCGGCTATAATTTACGCCGCGTTTTCTTAAAATCTGGAAAATGGCTTTAGCTCGATCAAAGGAAAGATTTG
>NZ_MAAX01000070.1 GCF_002162835.1 Nonlabens dokdonensis | reverse complement strand
GCATCTATTACAAATTCACCCGAAGAATTGGATTGAATAAGCGCAGGGATTATTTGTAGCGGTTCAATAATAAAGTCCCCAAAGCCTACATCTACCAAGTAACTTATATCGTTCAACACCAACCAAATGGCCATATGGTCAAATTCTGGACTGTACTTTTTGGCTTTGGTAAACACTCGAGCGGAAACCATATGGGCATTAAACCCGAGTTGCACCAGTAATTCACAAAACAAACCGTTTAATTCGTAACAGAACCCACCTCTTTTTCGGACTACAATTTTTTGATATAGGCTCGCCATTTTCAGATCAATTCGTTGCTGGTAATGAATGTCTAAATTTTCAAAAGGAACATGGTACATATGTAACCGAGCCAAGTCAATTAAGGTATCGGTAGAAAGGGTTACAGCTCCTGTAAAACCAATTCTATTTAAATATGCTTGAACGTCCATTACCGGTGTTGATCAATTAATATAGAATTTCCATCTGGGTCGGTAAGAATAATACTTGCGGCTCCCTTAGTCGTTTCATCGCATTCCTGAATGAGTTCCACTCCATTTGATTTCAAATCTTTTTGAATGACCCGAACATCGTCAAATTGCTTTAATTCTTTTGCATTTTCATCCCACCCTGGGTTGAAGGTAATGATATTGTTTTCAAACATGCCTTGAAACAAACCAATAATTGCATTCTCATTTTTCATAATGAGATAATTCATTTTTAAATCTCCACCCAATGGAGAGAAACCCAATTTTTCGTAAAATTCCTTTGATTTTTGAATATCCTTAACCGTTAAGCTAATGGAAAAAGCACCTAATTTCATATGATTTCGTTATGGTAATTAATAGGGTAGAAACAAACATTTCCACTTCCTCGAAGATAAAACTTATTTCAAATTTTCGGCAAAACCAATCGGGTACATTAATGAATATACTCATGGCATTCCGTTTCTCCCTTTTGGGGCGTATTTGTAATACCAGAGAATTTCAACCCCCATTAAATTAAAAACCCATCCAAGCCATGCTACTAAACGGTAAGTATCCATGGGAGGCCATTCAAAAACGCCAATAATTATCCATTTAAACAAGCGAAGGGTAATGGCCGAAAGAGTCAAAGCAAAACTTCGCCACATAAACAATTGATGCTTTTCCCAATCCATCCGTTTAGCCATTTGAAAACCTAAGAATGTAAAATAGAACCACAAAATAGCTTGAATCATAAATGAAATCTGGGATACCCATCCTCCATTGGCATAATAGCCCATTACGAATCCAGAAGGACTCGCAATCACCAAAACCAGAAAAATATACAGCTTACCGGTGAATCTATGAATTTGAGGTAAATGGTCCCTTATCCCAGGAATAAACTGAACTACCGCAAAAACCAAAACCCATATACTCGTAAAAACATGACTGAAAAAAGCCACCTGATAGTGTTTAAGATGGACAACACTTTGTTTTACATTTAAAAAGGCAACATCTAAACGTATTGGTACGTATTGCAACGTAATTAGCACCAATAGGCAAGTAAAGTAACCAAGAAGGATAATACTACCCCAACTTATGACTCTTTTGAAAAATGGATTCATGGATTAACCTCTACCAAAATAATCATAGTACTCCTCCGCATTTTTCTCATATCGAAGTAGCAACTGAATATTGTCTAATTCGATTTGGCTAAACTCCTTAGTAATGTTGGAATATACGGGGATATACCAAGGTTGAGCATCAAAAAAAACACGTAATGGTCTATTTTTAAACGAATACCCATGACGTGCATAAATGGTATTTCTGATAATACGTAAATCCGATTTTTTAAGATTTTCTACATCTTCATTTGTTAAAACAGTGTTGGAAGCATTGATCTGGTAGATGGCATTTGTGGTAGTCGCAAACTCGTCCTTATACCATACTTCAAAATCACCTTCATCAAAAAACAGGGTGTCGGGCTGCGCTTCCTTTGATTTATACCAATCCAAAAACAAACTTCTTTCATCTAACATGATATCTGGTAAATACACATACCTTCTTTTTTTAAGGCTATACTTTCGATGTTGGATCTCCAGCTCATTATAAGCCTTCCATTTCCCATTTAACTCTCCTTGTGAAATGCTGAATTCAAAAACTCCATCATGTGATTCATTACCCGGTTCAGACACCTTAAAAGAAAATATCCGGTTTTCTTCAAAAATCACCTTTCCCTCAAATGGACGATTATTTCCAGCGACCACACTGTGACCAACGACCCTGTTTTCAACTATAGAATCAATCGATATATTGATTTTATTTTCTCTAAACCAAACAAACTCATCTGCATAAACCATAATATCAGAAGCATTGCTTAAACTATCTGGTACAAAATAACCAACCCAGAATCCCAAAACCTCCAGCTCAACAGTACTCTTCTTTTCTTTCTTTATTAAATCGGGAGTTTTCAAATACTTTTTGGGTAGTGAGTCTAAAGTTACCTCTGTTCCCAATTCTTCAATTACCTTGGGAGTTGAGTTTTTAACCTGATTTTCGCAACCTGAAAGTAGAACGCTGACAAAAACAAAGGCGTAAAGCTTATTCATAGGATATCATTTTATGTAGCCGAAAATAAGCAATTGAAAGAACTATAGATTACTTCATTAAACAAGTCTCCC
>NZ_MAAX01000098.1 GCF_002162835.1 Nonlabens dokdonensis | reverse complement strand
ACAAGCACAACCTTCTGAGCAAAATGGAATAGGTGATTTGTTAGGTGCTGTTTTAGGACAGTCTGACACACAAGATCAATCTTTTATCTCTCAACTTCTTGATGCAGATGGTGACGGTAGTGTTATTGATGACGTTGCAGGAATGGTTTTAGGAGGCGATAAGAAAAAAAATGGCCTGGGCGGTATGCTAGGCGGCCTTTTCGGAAAATAATACATTTCATTTACAATGTGTAAAAGCGGTTACTTTAATAGCTAATCGCTTTTTTAATGGTAATATGTCTAAAATGTGCGTTTTACTCGACCAATTTATGAGTTCACTCATTGCTCATTTCTTTAGGGTTACAATGAGTTTACCTTTAGACTATGAAAAAATTAATACTTAGCATTCTAATTGTAGTAGCTATAATAGGATGCAGCTCTTTAAAAAGTAGCAACGATTATAAAATTGAGAAAGGAACTATAACTAATGATACCATACGTATCGCAAACGACAGTCTCAAATATGAGGTAATTATATTTGAACCAGGTTTTAATGCATGGTTAGCAACCCAACCTCAGCAAGGCTATTTCTCTCAATCTTCTATGGAAATAACTAACAATTTAAGAGTAAATGAATACAATTTGAGAGTACAAAACCCTAGTAAATATAGCATTCATTTATATCCATTTAGAATAGACTATGACCGTCGTATCGATTATGGGTATGAGGTGAACTATTTACTTCACAACTACTTTCTTTTCTTTGAACAAAAATATAAACAACGCCTTCTGTAACGTATTTTTGCAGTATGCAAAAAATCAAAGAAAACTGGGAAATCACAAAAAACTGGCAACTCGTTTTTATACTTTTAGGTATCATAGGATTACTCGCATGTGGCTATTTTATAGCTCTTAAAATTTTACCATCTTCCTTTGAAGACATTACTTATGAATATGCGTTTACTATAGCGGTAACTCTGGTATTTGCTTTTATCTTTTATAAAATCACGATCTGGCTATTTAGTAAGTTAAGAGACCGATGGAAAGTAACCTATCGATGGGAGCTTATAGCTATATTTATAGTGTTTGCAATTACAGGCTCCTTATCAGCTCGTTTATCTGGACCATTCATGGAATTTTTGGGATTAGATCAAGATAATTTATCGGCATGGGTTTTTTGGCCACTAAGGTTATTGATTATCTTCCCTATTTATCAATTAGTTCTAGTATGCATGGGCTGGCTATTTGGGCAGCATGAATTCTTTTGGGCATTTGAAAAGAAAATGCTGGCTCGTTTTGGGATCAAGTTGTAATAGAGACGTTTTTTATCTCGCTTTCGCGAAAGCGGAACTAACACAAAACTTTTCCCTTAAAAACTATCAGTATCGTACCTTTGCTTTTCTAAACGAGACTTGAGCAAGAAAGTATGGATAATAATGATATTTTAAGAAGACTGCGGTTTACACTCAATTTGAGTGACGACTCTATGATGGATATGTATGCTAAAGGCGGCGAACCTGTTTCTAGAGCTGAGATAAGCAGCTGGCTTAAAAGAGAGGAAGATGAAGACTTTGATGTTGTTATTGATGAAAACCTAGCTACCTTCTTAAACGGTCTTATCGTCAATTATCGCGGTAAGAAAGACGGTAAAACACCTGTTGCAGAAACTGAATTAGATAATGTAATTATATTACGTAAACTTAAAATCGCTTTCAATTTTACCTCTGATGAGTTAATTTATATTTGGAAAAAAGCAGGTGTAGAAATAAGCGAGACTGAATTGAGTGCTTTTTTTAGAAAAAGAACACATCCTAAGTTCAAATACCTCAACGATCAATACCTACGTAAATTCCTGAAAGGTTTTCAAATACAACGTAAAACACAACGTGAAAAAGAAGCTTATAGAAATTCTTTTAATAAGTAGAATTAGATCAAATATGATAAAACAAAAGCCGATATGTAGATATCGGCTTTTGTTGTTTTATTGATCAATTATTTAGACTACTTCTTTTTATGAATTTTAAACTCTTTATATCGTGCAGCCGCAGCTATGACTAGGATTACAGCTAGACTTATACCTGCAAATTGATATGAGATAATTTGATCACCACTCGCATAACTATGCAATCCAGATAAGTAAAAGTTTACACCGAAGTACGTCATCAACACACTTGCAAACGCAAGAACCGACCATAAGTTAAAAGTCCATCTTCCTTTTAAACCTGGTACTAGTCTCAAATGCAGTACAAAAGCATAAATAAATATGGTAATCAAAGCCCAAGTCTCCTTAGGGTCCCAACCCCAGTAGCGTCCCCAGGATTCATTTGCCCACATACCGCCGAGGAAGTTTCCTATGGTTAACATGATCAGTCCCACAGTAAGCGCTACCTCATTGATATAAGTGAGCTCTTTAATATTCAAGTCCATAATTTTCTTATTCTTCTTTGTGGAAAAGATCATCAAAATCATAGTTACCAGACCTAGTATCATTCCTAATGCAAAAGGACCGTAACTACCTACAATGATAGAAACGTGAATCATCAACCAGTAAGAATCTAGCACTGGCTGTAAATTACCTATTGCTGGATCTAACCAGTTCAACTGTGCTACCCACAAAATTATTGCCACGACAAATGCAGTACTTGCTACCGTCATATCGCTCTTTCTACCGAACATAAGTCCGAAAGCCATAGTCGCCCAGGCAACATATATTAGAGATTCATAGGCGTCAGACCATGGAGCATGACCACTTAAGTACCATCTCATTATCAAAGCACCAGTATGAACTAGAAACAAAGCACCGATTACCGCAAAATGAAACTTAATAGTCCATCGTATTTGCTTCATGGGTCTTATGATTTCTACAATTAGTAAAATCAACATTATGATCCCGAACCATGCATACCACTTATATAAGCTTTTAAATACATTGTACTTATTATAAAGAATCTCTGCCTCAATTTTATCCTCACTTGGAATAACATCTGCACCGTGATATTTTTGAAATTCAAATAGACTATTAAGCGCCGCATTAGCATTCAAATAATTGCCATCTACTTTTCCTCTAGACAGTAAAGAAGAATATGCAGGAAAAAAGTCTCTTACAAATCTTTTGTCTCGTTCTTCTGTAAAGCCTGCTTCTTCTAAATCTGGAGCTGCATACCATTTGTTATTTTCAGCTCCTTTTCTAGGAAATACCTTAAAAATAGATCCAGAAAGTACTTGATCTAAAATACCTACACTGTAATTTATATCTATAAAGCCTTGTTGAATACTTGTCTTGACATCAGCAGCATTTGCTTCATCTAGATAAGGACTTATTTTATAGCTACCTAAAGTACTATCCTTTCTGCGTATAAAATCCATTCCTCTAGCATAGCTGGTACTTTTATCAACGCCTAGAATAGTTTTCAAAGAATCATTTTTATAGTTAAGCTTAATGATAGGTATGTCAAACCACATGTCTCTGAATTGCAACATACTAAGTATAGTTTGCTCTGGTGTTAACCTAACAACGCTATCGCCTACCTTAGCTTCATAATAATCTCTCTCACTTAAACGACGTAAAACTTCACTAGCAAGAGTAGACATAGGTTTCATTCTACCTTCATCTTGCACCACTACTCTACCGAAACGTTCTGCTTGCGGCAATGGAACCATATTTGCTACAATAATACTATCGGCTAGTTGTACTGGAATAGGTGGCAATTTTTGAGGCGCCATTTCAATAGCTTCACCTGTTACTGCAGGATCAACTGCACTAACATCTTGATTTGTACTTACGGCATCTCTATTTTCAATAGCGGTAGAATGTGCACCTGGTGCATGATTATGACCAGTATGATCTTCTTGAGGTGTTTGTGCTCCCGCAAATGTTGCTGTAAACAAAATCGCAATCATCGCAAGGTGTTTAGCTTTGCGTTTTTTAACTCTTTCTATCAATCTTCTCAACTCTCCAAAACGAGTATTTGGGTCAAAAATTAAAGCCATGAGTCCCAGATATAATAAGAAATAACCAATGTAAGTAACCGTTTTACCCCAGAAATCATGATTTACAGAAAGGTGCGTTCCTAATTCGTCAGGATCAAATCCAGCTTGGAAAAAACGGTAACCTTCTTTATCGAGTACATTATTCATATAAATATGTTCTGGTGTTCTTCCTGCGCTGTCTATTACTGTTACTTTACTTTCAAACGCAGCATAGGACTTTTCTGTTCCTGGTTGTTTTTTGGCAATAAAATCGTTCAACTCTATGCCGAATGGCAATTCTCTTTGTATAGAGCCATACTTTATATAGAGTTTCAATCCATTTATTTCAAGATCTGTATAGTCTGATATAATACCTTTACCACCTAATAGTTCTATTTTTTGAGAATCCTCACCACTGCTTACTGTTGCGAGAATTCCATAAGCTTTTGCTTTTGTAGGCTGTGGACTTTTGATAATACCAACTTCTCCTTGCATCACCGGATCTGGAACTACAAACTGTAATCCTGCCATGGTATAAAGTGAGCGTAATTGCAACGGCTGTATAGAATCTTTGATCACCTCACCTTTCATTTGGTCTGCCATTCTTAAGAAGTCACCTTCATAAGGAGTTTGAATCGTATAACCGTTCCAGTTTTCAGTGATATTGATCAATCCTTTTTGAGCGGCAATTTCAGGGTCTACATTTACGCCAAAAAGCACACCGTGAATACTAGCCTCTTCTCCATCTTTAATAAGGTGATCGTGTCTCGTTCCTTCTCCAGCTTCCACTATTTTTAAAAATCGATCACTATTTTCATCTCCAGGTTTTAAACCTTCTACCGCATCATAGATAAGACTGTCTATGGTAACTTTTATTTCTTTATCATAAAAATCAAAGCTTCTTGAAGTATTATAATCATATTGAGAAACCAGTAATTCTTCTTTAACAGACCGTTGCATAGCGTTACCATTAGCATCTTCTCCTTGAATAATAGCACTGAAGTAGGTTTCATCACTAAAAAAAGTGTTTTCAGTAGCACCTTCACGTATTAACATCATGCCTTCAAAGGAGATGTATCTGGTAATTCCCGCACCTATGATGATAAGAATCCAAGATAAGTGTAAGGTAAGCGTTGCCCATTTTTTCCACTGAAACAATTGATAACGCTTAATGTTTCCTATAAAATTGAGCATAAGCCACAACATTATTAAAGAAAACCACCATTGATTATACACCCAAAGTTTAGACGTAGGTGTGTCGTAAGAATTCTCAATAAAGGTACCAGCTGCCATACTTGCTGCAAATGCAAGTAATAAAACTGTCATCGTTCTTGTACCAAAAAGCAAAGCAATTAATCTGTCTTTCATAGGACTTTTTTACCGGCTGCAAAGATACTTAACAAAAGCCGCAACACCATGTCTTGTGAGTCGGTTTGAAGTGTGTATTTTTACAGCATGATTAAAGTAATTGTCATAGGAACCGGTAATGTAGGCACGCACCTTTGTAGGGCTCTTGATAAAGCAAGATATAGTTCTCAAATACAGCTTACTGCCTACTATAACAGAGCACAAAAAAAGCTAGAAGGAGTAGACGCTCCATTAGTAACAGATCTCAAAAATTTACCTGATGCAACTCTTATTTTACTAGCTGTACCTGATGACGTTGTTGCTGCCGTAGCTGAGCAACTACCAGCTCAAGCAACCATAATCGCCCATACTAGCGGTAGTGTTGCTATGCAAACTTTAAGCAATCATAAAAACCACGGCGTTTTTTATCTACCACAAAGTTTCAGCATCTCACGCACACCTAACTTTGGAGAAATAACTATATGTCTAGAATCGAGCAATGATTATGTAAATTCTGTCTTAGAGATGGTTGCTGTTCCGCTTTCGCGAAAGCGTGCACAAATCAATTCTAAACAACGTAAAAAACTACATCTTGCTGCCGTCTATATCAATAATTTTGTAAATCATTGTTATACAAAAGCTAGCGAGATTATGGATGAAGCTGCCATAGACAGTCATCTACTGGATGCTCTGATGCGAGAAACCTATGATAAAGCAATAGATCTATCGCCTAAAAATGCTCAGACAGGTCCAGCAGTAAGAAACGACTCAAAAACAATAGAAACGCATTTACAGATGCTTGATAAAGAAGATCGCGATATGTATCGATCGATAACAAAATCCATACAAAAAACACATGGCAAAAAGCTATAAAGAATTACTTCACGACATTACAACTTTTATTTTTGACGTAGATGGCGTACTTACCGACGGTAGATTACTCATTTCTGAAAGTGGTGAATTGTTGCGAACAATGAATGCAAAAGATGGTTATGCGATGAAAACCGCACTGCAAAATGGTTACCACATTTGTATCATCACCGGTGGTACTAATGAAGGAGTAAAAGGAAGACTTGAAGGTCTAGGCATTACCGATGTTTTTCTAAATGCAAGTGACAAGATGATTCAAATAAATGATTATGTCAAGAAACATCAACTCAAAGCAGAAAACATCGTCTATATGGGTGATGATATGCCTGACGTTCCTGCAGTGCAATTTGCTGGTTTAGGATGTTGTCCACAAGATGCTATTCCAGAAATTAAAGCAGTAAGTCAGTATATTTCTCATAAAAAAGGTGGTGATGCTTGTGTTAGAGACATTATTGAGCAAGTCATGAAAGCGCAAGGAAAATGGAAGGTAATCGACGGAAGCAGCGTGCAATCAAGTTAGCTCAACTTGTCATTCTAAGCATTGTGCCATCGCTTTTTAATTTCTAGAATACATTACATTCAAGAATACTTTAATTTTGATTTGACTTTTCCCCTTTATTTTTAATTCATGAGTACCTTTTTTAAGATCATACGATGGCCTAATATCCTACTTACCATCCTTACACAACTGGTTATTGTTTATGGGATGCTAATTCCTTCTGGAGTTGATCCATCTTTGAGTAACTGGCAATTAAGCTTATTAATTCTTGCTACTGCATTGCTTACCGCAAGCGGAAATGTCATCAATGATATTTATGATGTTGAAATAGATCGTATTAACAAGCCTGAAAAACTACTGGTTACTAAAAGTATATCAGAAAAGAATGCTTTCTACATCTATATGGCGCTCACTGTAATTGCTGTAGGTGCTGGTTTTATATTATCAAACAGTATAGGGAAACCTATTTTATCTAGTGTTTTTATAGCTGTTGCATTTATACTCTATTTATATGCGAGTTCGCTCAAAGCAATGCTTTTGGTAGGAAATATAATTATCTCACTTCTGGTCGCACTGGTCATACTTATCACCGGAATATTTGAATTGTTTCCATCCATAACACCGGAAACACAAACCGCCTTTAAATTTCTATTAGAGCGATTACTAGAGTTTGCATTGATGGCGTTTTCAATTAATCTAGCTAGAGAATGGGTAAAAGATTGTGAAGATGTAAATGGTGATAAAGCTGGCGGCAGAAATACAATCGCCATTCTATTAGGTAGATCGAGAGCCGCAAAAGTTATTTCTATTTTTATCCTTGCTATCGTTATTCTGCTAGGCTGGTATGTTTACGAGTTCATTTATAAAAATGAAGTAGCGACGTATTTTTTTACATTTCTAATTATAGGACCTCTCACTTTTGTTGCTTTTAAACTATGGACAGCTGCATCTCCAAAAGAATATCACTTGCTATCTAACATTCTAAAACTAGTATTGTTATTTGGGATTTTATCTATAGGAATTTTTAGATTAAACTATTATTTCAATTAAAATTATGCTGAGAGCTAAGTTCAAAAATACAGATATCATTCTCGCGTCTCAATCTCCAAGAAGACAAGAGCTATTAAAAGGGCTGGATATCGACTTTAGAATAGAAACGAGACCAGTCAATGAAGTCTATAGTGATACTCTTAAAGAGCATGAGATAACAGACTATCTATCTTCATTAAAAGCCAACGCATTTGATAAGGACTTACAAGACCATCAACTTCTCATAACAAGCGACACGATCGTATGGTTTCAAAATGCCGCATTAGAAAAACCCCAATCAGCGCAGCATGCTAAAGAAATGATCGCTTCCTTAAGTGGTAAAATGCATAAGGTTTTTACATCTGTTTGTTTCACAACTACAACTTCTCAGGACATAATTAATGATTGTACTTCTGTACATTTTGCAACATTAACAGAAGAAGAGATAGATTACTATGTTACCACTTATAAACCATTTGACAAAGCTGGGGCATATGGTATTCAAGACTGGTTAGGTTATGCCGCAGTTACTCGATTAGAAGGCTGTTATTATAATGTGATGGGATTACCGCTGCCTAAGGTCTATGAGTTTATGAAGAATTGTAAGTTGTAAAAAAACACATTATTTGTATTAAATACTAAACATTTTTGATTCATTTTGCGATAATCACAATTTGATTTTCTGTTTTGTATCTTATTTTTATAAAATGCAAGAACAATTTATTTCAAAAATTAAAAGTATTCTCAACGAGAATCAATCTGTGACAGAAGAAATAGCTGCCGTGTTAGATATAAGTTATGATGCCGCTTATAGACGTGTCACTGGTAAGACAAGTATAAGTCTAGAAGAAAGTGTCATACTCTCAAAGCATTTTAAAATATCGCTGAATAAATTATTTGAAGTAGGCGAGCAAACTTCTATTCTTACTGATGTTTCTCCTAGCATCGAGAACATGGCACAACTGGAGCAGTATTTTGATACTTCTTTACAAAACATTTTACCGTTAACTAATTTAAAGAGTGCGAGCATCACCTATTCTGCTAAGGATATTCCTTTATTTTATACGTTGAGTGATTCCTATTTGACTAAATACAAATGTTATGTATGGCTCAAATTCCTCAATGAAGATGGCAGTATGGAAAAAATGAGTTTTAAAAATTTTATGGATCAAGCTCCAAAATCTCTTTTTGAAAGCGCTATAAGACTAGGTGAGACTTATAATTACATCGATATTGTCGAATTCTGGAATGATAATACCATTAATGGAACATTACAGCAAATATTCTACTATTATGAAACAGGTTTACTTTCTAGAGCACTCGCTTTATTAATATGCAAGGACCTTAAAGATATTATTGACCATGTAGAGAAACAAAGCATACAGCAAACGATCATTAACTCTAAAAACAACGCTCAATATCATCTTTATAAAAGTGACTTACTCACTATGAGTAATACCATAATGGTAAAAACTAAGAATCAAAAAGTATTTTTCTCACCTTTTACCGTACTCACCTATTTTAAGGTAGAACATCAAGCTACTTGCGATAAATTAGATCGGTTTTTTGAGAAACAAATGAAAAATTCAAAGCTGCTGGTCAACTCTGGTGAGCGAGATCGAGCTCAATTTTTTAATAAAATGCATCTTAAGGTAGATAGTGTAATTGAGCGCATTAATATTAATCAAGACTTGATATATTTTTAAATAGCACACTTTATTCTATCTCAAAACAAAAAATCCACCTCATATGAAGTGGATTTTTTATATTAATAAGAAGAATGTTTTAGTTATAAACAGACTCTTTACCGTGGTGAACACAAAGCATGTAATAGATACAAGCGCGGTATTTTGCACGCTCACTCTTACCATACTTCTCAATTACCGCTTCCACAGACTCCATTAAGTTGTCTCCAGAAAGTCCTAATTTTTTCTGTAGGTAATTTTTAACTACACGTTCCATTTCACTTTTCTCAGCACTTACAGTCTCAGCATCTTTATTATAAATAGATGGACCTAACCCTTTAGTTACTTTTCTAAGTAGCTCTTCGTTCAATTCACCACCTACTTTATCCTTGTAAGCTGCAATGTACTTTTCTACTCTTTCATCAAATTTGCTCATAATATTGTTGATCGATTTTAGTTAATGATTATAAATGTATGCATTAAAAGTAAATGATTAATTTCTATTTTAAAAATTTAAAATAATCTAGAAGAACGGTATCATTAATCCGTCTAGGTGTAAAAATTTCCAATAACTGTGGTTGTTCATTATTGGCTATAAATTTTTGGTACGCTTTCGCGAAAGCGGACTCCTCACTTATACTTTGATAATTAAAGTTATGCATATGGCATAGATGCTCTGCAGTCAGTTCATGTTCTGTCTCAAAATAAGTATCAAACTCAGCAGTGTCTTTATGTCCAGGCAAAATTCTAAAAATCCCTCCACCAGAATTGTTAATGACTATTATCTTAAAGTCTTTAGGAATGTATTTATTCCATAAAGCATTAGAATCATAGAAAAAACTGAGGTCACCTGTAATAAACACAACCGGTTGATGACTTGCCATAGCAGCTCCTACAGCCGTGCTCGTACTGCCATCTATGCCGCTGGTACCACGATTTGAAAACACTACATGACTAGGATTCATTTGAAACAGCTGTGCATAACGTATGGTACTACTGTTTCCCAATTGTAATACAATACCATCTGGCAATGCCTTAAATAGCGTTTCGAACACTTTAAAATCTGACCAAGGCATATTTTTAAAATACTGTTCTCTTTTAATAAGATAGCCTTTGAAATGATTTGTCCAACGTTTTTGATAGTCGCTATATATAAATTCCTTAGGAAGTTGTTCGATCCATTTTTGAGGTTTTACTTTTATGTGACCGGCCAGCTTAAAAAAGGTATCGTATGCTTTTCTTTTGCCTACGTGGTAATGAACTTTAGTCTCAAAACGCCTTAAATATTGTTTGATCTTTTTAGAAACGATCATACCGCCTATTGTTACTACGAGATCTGGCTGTAAGTCTTTAATTTGGTCGACTTCATTTTCAATAGGAGCAATTAATGTATCTATTCCCCAAATAATATTCTCATGAACAACGTTACTACTTACTTCACTCATCACTAACACGCTAGGGTCACTAGTTAAAATATCCAGATCCTTTTTTTCAAATACTGGTGGATTAAGTGTTGCAAGAATTACTAACTTTCTAGGTGAGGTTTTCCATTGCTCAATAAAACTTTCTGGAATAATACTAGACTCCTCTTTAAGAAGATCTATTACCTTAACTTCTAGAGAAGGTTCAGCTACTTTATTGTATAAGGGTTCTTCAAAAGGTATATTAATATGTACCGGGCCACGTTGTGCTATAGATGTATTTATAGCTTTATTGATCAATCGCTCATTAGTCGCAATACCTTCTTGATCATTAACTGAATTGATTGGTTCTAGTTGAGTGTCAAATAATATATGATTTGCAAATACATGGCGCTGTCTTATAGTCTGTCCATCACCTATGTCGATTTTATGAGCAGGCCTATCTGCACTTAAAACTAGGATAGGGATTTCAGAGTAGAATGCCTCAGCAATCGCAGGATAATAATTGAGTAATGCGCTACCGCTAGTGCAAAGAATGGCAACAGGTTTTTGTAACTGTTGAGCTATACCTAGTGCCACATGTGCAGCACAGCGCTCATCTACAATACTATAACAGTTGAAAAAATCATTTTCTGTAAAACCTATTGTTAATGGAGCATTTCTAGAACCAGGCGAAATAACTATATTATTAATACCTCTTTCTTTACATAAAAGTATGACTTGCTGAGCGTGTAATATTTCTGGATACATAACCTAACAAAGGTACTTGTGAAATGTATTGTGGACAACATACTTAACAGGTTCTTACCAAAAAACAATACGAAATAAAATATGGTACCTAAGAAACCTTCCTTCCTATAAGTAGACGCTTTACAAGTTTTATTAAAACTTTAAAAAATCATTTAAAGTAGTTAAATATAAAACTATGGTGAAGGTATGATAACGTTTTGACTTAGGTTACTTACTTTTCATCTATAAAACTAATGGTTTCAAAAAGTTAAAAAGAACTTTTAGAAAATCTGTATTGCTTATTTGAAATATTATGTCGATATTTAAAATTCAATAAAGCTATCCAAACCTATGATTATATTTAAATACTTTGTTTTTTATTCGTTTGTAGGAATTTATCAAAGCGCAATAGTATCCAAATCTATTATTAAAAGAACTTATTTATATTTTAAATCTTTAAATGAAAGTCGCAACGAGCAAGGTCAAGTTGTAGGATTTAAAACAACCCTTTTAAGAACAGCCTTTAGAAGTATTTTATAAGCCCACTTCTTTACAACAGCCTTTTCATTGTAATTAATTTTTGAACCGTTTCATCATATTCTAATATAGGATTACTTAAAGCAGTGATTCCACCACCTACGTATATTTTAACTTTATTCTCAAAAAGTTGCATGCATCTCAGGTTCACAAAATAGTTTGCTTGAGAGGCTTCGACTATACCCAAATATCCTGTATAGAAAGAACGGTCATAACCTTCATTATCTTGGATAAATCTTTGGGCTTTATCTCTAGGCAAACCACACACCGCAGGTGTAGGATGTAAAGCATCAATATAATCTTCTTTCCTACTGGAATCTATCGTAGCGCTAATATCTGTTTTTAAATGAATTAAATTACCAGCTCTTGAAGTCTGTACATCAGATATCACTAAATCATTAACCCCACAATTATTTAGGTTTTCAACTATGAAATCGGTAACTAATTGCTGTTCTTCGATTTCTTTTTTACCCCATATATGATTGCCGTCTGGATTAAAAATTGCAGTTCCGGCAAGCGACATTGTTTTCAATTTATCACCTGTTATTGCAGCTAAAATTTCTGGAGTTGCACCCATCCATTTTCCGACCTTAGGATGACTAAAAAAGTAACAATTTGCAGCTGCATAACTTTGTAACAATGCTTCTAGAATCTCCAAGTCATTTGTTCTTTTAGTCACCTCTTGTACTCTAGAAAGAACTACTTTTTTAACAGCAGATTCTTTAAGCATTTTAATTGCTTTTTTGACCAGTTGGGCATATCTACTTCTCTCCTTTTCATCCATTAATTCACTCTCGTGAAGCTTTTGATCAAGAGAAAAAGCAGCACTTTCATAAGTAAACTCTTTATAGACTTCACAAGGTATAAAAACCTGATTTTCTGTTTTTTCAAATTTTGAAAAAACAGCATAAGTCATATTGTCAGGTGCGCTTTTATGCCATTTCTTATCCTTTTGTGATATGATACGCACAAGGTTATCATTTGCCTTTCTCAATAACAAGAAAGGGTGTTGATTTTCGATTAGTGATTGTATGTATGAGGTTAAGTTTTCGCGCAAGCGGTTTATAAATTATGGTTAATAAGATGATTACTTTTTTAAAGCAATAGTTGTCAGTTTACAAATGGATATGAGACGCTCTTCTTCATCAGTAATTTTGATTTCCCATAGTTGTGTAGTTCTTCCTTTGTGTAAAAATCTGGCAGTGGCAAAAACATGTCCCTCCTTTTTTGAACGCGTATGATTAGCACTTATTTCCAGACCGCGTATAGCAAAATTTTCAGTGTCTAAGAACATGTAACTAGCAGCACTTCCTACAGATTCTGCTAGCGCCACACTTGCTCCTCCATGAAGTACTCCATCAGGCTGGTGTACTTTAGGCGTCACAGGCATTCTAGCCGTTAAAAAATCAATCCCGACGTCCACAAAATCGATGTCAAGAGTTTCCATGAGCGTGTTTTTGCAAATAGCATTACATCGCTCTAGTATTTCTGCTTTGTCCATATCTTTACCAAAAATAAGGCATAGAATATAATAAATGGTAAAAACAGTTTCCTACTCGCATACTAACTCTTATGAGACTCTATTTGAATTAACTGATAAAACTAAGAATATCTGGGTATGTTTTCACGGCTTAGGTTACTTATCAAAGTATTTTAAAAAATATTTTGAAGATTTTGATCCAGAAAGACATTACGTGATTACCCTGCAAGCTCCATCAAAATTTTATATAGGTAATAAATTTAAACATGTAGGTGCGTGCTGGCTCACAAAAGAGGATACACAACAAGAAATAGAAAACAATTTAAATTATGTAACTGAAGTCCTTAAAGCCGAAAATATCTTGCAAGACAGACGCATCACATTGTTTGGTTATTCTCAAGGTGTTTCCATGGCTACGAGGTTTTTAAAACAATACCACTACCCTATTACGTCTTTAATACTACATAGTGGTAGTATACCAGTAGAGCTCACCAGAGAAGATGGATTACATTTTAAAAAATACTGTTCTAGAGTTATTCATATTGCTGGCACCAAAGATGAGTACTCTACCGAAGAGATTGAAAAAAGAGAGAAAGCAAAAATAGACTTACTGTTTGGTAAGGATTGTGAGATATATAGACCAGATATAAAACATGTAGTTCATGTACCTTTACTCAATAAAATCGCTCAAGACCTCTAATTTATGGAAATTATTTTTGCAACTCACAATCAAAATAAGCTTAAAGAAGTGCAAGATTTAATGCCTTCTCACGTAAAGCTTATAAGCCTAGACGATCTAGATTTTAAAGAAGACATTCCTGAAACTTCAGATACTATCGCAGGTAACGCCATCCAAAAAGTAGAGTTTTTAAGAAATAGATTTGACTTACCCATCTTTGCAGATGATACAGGCCTGATAGTCGATTCTCTCGACGGTGAGCCTGGAATTTACAGTGCTAGATATGCTGGAGAGCATAAGAATAGTGAGGATAATATGAATTTACTACTAGAAAAGTTAACAAACAATAACGATAGGAAGGCACGTTTTATCACCGCTATTGCGTTAAATTTGAACCATAATCAAACTTTGTTTGAAGGCATTTGTGAAGGAACGATTCTTAAAGAACGTAAAGGCAAAAAAGGATTTGGATACGATCCTATTTTCCAGCCAGATGGTTATACAAAATCATTTGCTCAAATGACAATGTCAGAAAAAGGTGAAATAAGTCACAGAGCAAAAGCGCTACGTAAACTTATCGAGTACCTTAAAGAAGTTAATTAAAATATAAATACCTATTAAATAAGCACATTAGCTTATTTTTATACCTCGATATGAAACTACCATCTTACATTTTATTTTTCTGCTTTAGTTTATTCGTCAGTTTTGGTTACGCTCAAGGCGAAAAGGAAACTACAGAAAAAAAAGAAAATACTTTGTCTAAGGTAAAAGGTAAAGTCTTAAATGCTAAAGACAATACCGTCCTTGAAAACGTAAATATTCTTAACCTAAACCAAATTAAAGGAACCACTACTAGTAAAGAAGGTGTTTTTCAAATAACAGCCAAAGTTAACGATACATTGTACTTCTCTTATTTAGGTTTTGAAACTATAAACGTAAGAGTTACCGAAGATTGGTTAAAATTTGGCGATGTGACCATTTCTATGACAGAACAAGGTATCGCACTTGATGAAGTTACAGTAACTGAAACCCAATTAACAGGATTTCTAGAAATAGACGCTAAGCGAGCACCTATTTATGCAACAAGAAGATATAAAATCAGTGGTTTACCTAAAGGATATGAAGCTGGTGACAGTGAGCCAGGAGCTATAACAAATATTCTAGAAAGCGTTTTCAATCCAGCAGATTTCTTATATAACACCTTTGGAAAGAAAGGAAAATCCATGCGTAAATTACGTCAGGTTAAAGAACAAGACGAAATTAGAACACTCTTACAAAGTAAATACGATAGAGAAACTCTAATGAATCTATTGCAGCTAGATAAGCTAGATATAGACGCCATTTTAAGGAATTGTCAATACTCTAAAAACTTTATAGAAACAGCAAACGATCTTCAGATCTTAGACGCTATCAGTGAGTGTTATGAAGAATATAAGATCTTAAAGAGCTCCAAAGAAAAGAATAAAAAATAACCAAACTTCAATCAAGTGAATTTAAGAAACATATTATTAATTGCTATCGCATCCACAGTAATTATAGGATGCAAAGGCATGAGAGGAAAAGACGGGAAACCAGGAAAACCTGGGGCAGATGCCACAACAACAAAATCAACTCTAGATTACTCGCAAGTAGATGTAATGGATTATGCAAATACCATTACTCTAGATGAATTGAAAGAACAACTTTATTTTTATGCTAGTGATGAAATGGAAGGCCGCAATACTGGTTCTCCTGGACAGAAAAAGGCGGTAAATTATTTAAGAGACCAATACAAGAAAATGGGAGTTCCTGGAGGTGGTCAGTACGGCGATTATTTTCAAATTGTACCTGGCAAAGCCTTTGGTAAACCAGAATTATCTTCAGAAAATGTACTAGCCTTTATCAAAGGACGTGAATTTCCTGATGAAGTTCTAGTAATCTCTGCACATTTAGATCACGTAGGAATGAAAGATGATAAAGTCTACAATGGTGCTGATGACGATGGTAGTGGTACTATCGCACTTCTAGAAATTGCCGAAGCCTTTAAACAAGCCGTTAACGATGGATACGGACCACGTAGATCTATTTTATTTTTACATGTAACTGGTGAAGAAATAGGTTTAAAAGGAAGTAAGTACTATGCAGATAATCCCATCTACCCTATGGAAAATACTATTGCCAATTTAAATATCGATATGATAGGTAGAATAGATGCTGCACATGAAGATAATCCTGATTATGTCTATTTAATAGGAAGCGATATGTTATCTCAAGAGCTTCATGATATGTCAGAGGCTGCAAATAAAAGTTCTATGAATATGAACTTAGATTATAAGTATAATGGAAAAAGTGATCCTAATCGTTTTTACTACCGTAGTGACCACTACAATTTTGCTAAAAACGATGTTCCAGTAATATTCTATTTTAACGGGACTCATGAAGACTACCACAAACCTACAGATACTCCAGATAAAATTGAGTATGAACTCTACCAGCGTCGTGCTAAATTGATTTTTGCCACAGCATGGGAAGTTGCAAATGCAGACAAACGTCCAGCATTAAAATAAATAGAGCTGTACTCCTATTCTATAATAGCGCAAATTCTATAATTTGCGCTATTTTAATTTCTTATACTTTTTAAAATTGTTTGAATTAAAATACTTCATGACTAAAGTCATTTTGTCTTTGGGTGCCATCGCTTTTGTATTTATAATTTTAAACGGTATTTGGTTAGTTGTGTATTTAATAGAAATTGACATTGACATAAATAGTATAGACAGGAATTTAAAATTAGGAACCTATTCTGCACCTATCAGTTTACTACATTTGTGGAATCCAAAAATTTTAGAAAAAACTGCTTCAGTTGATTTTTTTAAAAATAATTCGTTTGATCAACAAAAAGAATCTATCAGTAAACAGGCTAATAAAAAACAAACAACTAGTAAAGTAATTATAGGAATAAGCTATATAATTCTAATTCTTGCTTGGCTTAAATTTCTGTCATAAAAAAAGGCACGATATTAATCGCACCTTTATGTTGTGATTCCGCTTTCGCGAAAGCGAGATCTATATTAATCTGTTTCTACACCTGCAAACTCTTGTTGAATAGCCATTCTAAGACGTCTGTAATAATCTTCTTCTAACCAATCTTTATAGTTGTTAGTATTGTTGATTATACAATACGCATATCGCCTGATGCGATCTTTAATATCTTCCTTCAATAATTTTGCAAGAATACGAGCGTCAAATACGTCCTCGCTATTCTCTACACACCATTGCACGTGCTGTGCGATCGACTCATCAAGGACGTCTTTAGATTTACGACCTTCTTTTGTAATGCGCTTATATGCTCCTTTAATGTCAAAAGTAAAATCTTTTGTATTAGGGAATTCTGCTTTTGTAGCTTCAGGA
Organism: Nonlabens dokdonensis; assembly: GCF_002162835.1. Classification (GTDB taxonomy): domain Bacteria; phylum Bacteroidota; class Bacteroidia; order Flavobacteriales; family Flavobacteriaceae; genus Nonlabens; species Nonlabens dokdonensis_B. Next base: position 8,914 of record NZ_MAAX01000098.1, on the reverse strand, counting down.
ATTTGATAGACAAAGTTGCGTTCTATCTCTTCATCTGATACTATATTTTCTACATAGAAATCTGGAGATCTAAAAACTTGCTGCCAGTCCACAGGCTCATTCCATAGACCAAAACGAGCTACGTTATTTCCTAAATCGATGATTTGAAATTCTTTCTTACCATCCAAAATACGAGAACCACGACCTATCATTTGATAGTATAAAGTAAGTGACTTAGTCGCACGGTTCAGAATAATACATTCTACACTAGGCTCATCAAATCCGGTAGTTAAGATACTAACTGAAGTAAGTACAGCGTCTGGTTTGTTTCTAAACCATCGTAGAATCTCTTTACGCTCCTCTTTTGTATTTGTATTATCTAAATGACGTATTTCTATTCCAGCTCTTCTAAAAGTATCCTCTACTTCAATACTGGTTCTAATACCATTATTAAAAATTAATGTTTTTTTACCTTTTGCAACTTCATTATAGGACTGTAATAATTTGTCCTGCATGGTTACCGCAGTATAGAGCTTCTCACTACTTTTCACGGTATAATCACCATTCATACCTATAGTAAGACCGCTTAACCCTACATCATAAGTATGCGTAACTGCTTGAGCGAGAAAACCTTGCTCTACTAAGGACGTAATACTATTTCCTACGATAAGCTCTCTATAGTTGTCCTTCATAGGCAACTTAAAGTTAGAACTTAAAGGAGTTGCCGTTACTCCTAGCATAAAACAGTGATCAAAATACTTAAATAGCTTTCTAAAACTGTTGTAGTGTGCTTCATCAATAATAACTAGCCCTATATCATCTAGCTCTAATTTATCATCTTGAATACGGTTATTCAAAGTTTCTACCATGGCCACAAAACAATCAAATTCCTTTTGATCGTCAAGTTCCTTAACCTTAGAGTTAATAACTTTATTTTTTACATTAAAGCCATTTAGCATTTTTGAAGTTTGCTTACACAACTCAATACGGTGAGTAAGAATAACCACTTTCTTACCTTTTTCTCTTATGTACCTACGTACAATCTCAGAGAAGATAACCGTTTTTCCTCCACCAGTAGGCAACTGATAAAGAAGATTGTAATCATCTGATTTGTTGTTAATACGGTCAAAAACCGCTTCCAGATCGCGTTTTTGATAGTCGTATAAAGATTTAATTTCTGTTTCATTTTTCATAGACAAGACTCTGGATTTTCATTTTTGAGATTTGCAAAAGTACTCCTTTTTTAAGGTTCTTAACCTTTGTTTAGTGTTAAGAATACCAGATTATTTTAATTCGTAATAATTTAACGTAGTTAACGGCGTTAAAATCTTAATTTTGCAAAGAGAAATAATTCTATTTTGGAACAATCTACTACAAAGAAAAAGCCTTGGTTTCAGCCAGATCGTGCCCATAAGTACTATAAACTTACTGGTTTCTATACTTTTGTTATAGACAGTATCAAAAAATCGATGCCTCCGGTACTCATTGTAGTTGCCATACTAGCTGCTCTGCATTTTTTTGTAATCGATATAAATGAAGCACTAGAACTTGCTGTAGAAACATTACCAGACTATGGAGTTCTTGCTTTTTTCTACGTATCAGAAACAGTTTTGGGACTCATACCGCCAGAATTATTTATCGCTTGGGCTGGCGAGACAAGTACACCTATTCTCAATCTATCACTAATTGCTCTATTCTCGTACCTAGGTGGTTTCACTTCTTACTGGATAGGGAGACGTGCTTTAAAAATACCTAGCTTACATAATTACTTAGAAGTTAAAATGGCCAAACAATTAGTTATGGCAAGAAAATGGGGTGGCGTTTTAATAGCCGTAGGTGCTCTATTACCTTTACCCTTTTCCATGGCAAGTCTCGTTGCTGGGATGTTACGCTATCCAGTAAAAAGTTGGGCGCTTGTAGGTTTGTTGCGTTTTGTGCGTTTTGCACTTTACGGCGCCGCTATTTTTGCACTAGTCTAAATACGTCTACTGTACTTTTCTTAATTACATTAGAATATCTCATTTCTAGTTTTATACTTACAAGTCATTGATAAAAAATGTATTATAGTATTTTAAAAATGACGCATAAAAAAACCGCTCAATAATGAACGGTTGTATATAAAACATAAATTAGAAAAACTTCTAATTTTCTTGTTCCTTAAGTTTTGCTTCTTTTTTAAGTTTTCTCTTTTCTAATGCAGAACCAGTAATCCAATACGGGATTGCAAACAAAGTCAAAAATAACATCAACCAAAATCCTATAGTAAGGATTCCTAAAAATGCTAAAAAGCCTAGATATTGATCAAATTCGAACATAATACTTCTGTGTTTGCTGCAAAGATACAGACTACTCTTTAAAAATAAAATATCTCTGTTAGATTTATTAACAAAATTCTGTTTATAAACTAGCCTTAGTTATCAAGGCGGCATACGTTCATAATTTTAATGTGGTCGTATTAGGTTGTTTTATTGATCTCGCTTTCGCAAAAGCGGTAAATACAAACTCATTTTACACGCTGTTATAATTCTCTTTAAGAACTATCTTATAAAACGTACAGGTTTTATATTTGTAGAAAATCCGTTTACATGAAATATAGAATAGAAAAAGATACGATGGGGAACGTTGAAGTTCCTGCAGATAAACTTTGGGGTGCGCAAACGCAGCGTTCTCGCATGAATTTTAAAATAGGTCCTGCTGGAAGTATGCCACTGGAAATAGTTTATGGTTTTGCCTATTTAAAGAAAGCAGCGGCTTTTACAAATTGTGAACTAGGCGTGTTAGACGAGAATAAACGCGACCTTATTGCCCAGGTTTGTGATGAAATACTAGAAGGCAAACATGATGATCAATTCCCACTGGTGATCTGGCAAACTGGTTCTGGTACACAATCTAACATGAATGTGAATGAAGTAATAGCAAATCGTGCTCATCAACTTGCTGGTAACGTTATAGGTGAAGGAGAGAAAACCATACAACCTAATGATGATGTGAATAAATCACAATCTTCTAACGATACCTTTCCTACAGGTATGCATATCGCATGTTATAAAAGAATAGTAGAAAATACCATTCCTGCAATTAAGCAGTTGCGTAATACTTTACATAAAAAATCTATAGACTTTAGTGAGGTAGTAAAAATAGGTCGTACGCATTTAATGGATGCGACACCACTTACCTTAGGTCAGGAGTTTTCTGGTTATGTTTCTCAGCTTGATCATGGTATTATCGCTTTAGAAAATACATTAGCACATTTAAGTCAACTTGCTTTAGGTGGTACTGCCGTAGGAACTGGTCTCAACACACCAGAAGGTTATGACGTTAAAGTGGCAGAATATATCGCTCAATTCACTGAGTTACCTTTTAAAACAGCCGACAATAAATTTGAAGCACTTGCTGCTCACGATGCACTTGTAGAAACTCACGGAGCATTAAAACAAATCGCAGTATCATTGAACAAAATTGCTCATGATATAAGAATGCTGGCGAGCGGTCCACGTAGCGGTATAGGAGAATTAATTATTCCTGCAAATGAGCCTGGAAGTTCTATCATGCCAGGAAAAGTAAACCCTACTCAAGCCGAAGCTATAACCATGGTTTGCGCTAGAGTTATGGGTAACGATACTACTGTTACTGTAGGTGGTATGCAAGGTCATTTTGAGTTAAACGTGTTTAAACCTGTTATGGCAGCAGCAGTTCTTGAAAGCGCCCAATTGATAGGAGATGCTTGTATTAGTTTTGACGAGAATTGTGCTGTAGGAATAGAACCTAATAAAGAAACTATCAAATCTTTACTAGAAAACTCTTTAATGCTGGTAACTGCATTAAATACAAAAATAGGTTACTATAAAGCAGCCGAAATTGCAAACAAAGCTCATGAAGAAGGTACCACTTTAAAAGCTGCGGCTCTTGATTTAGGTTACGTCACTTCTGAGGAGTTTGATGAATGGGTGAAGCCAGAAGATATGGTAGGACATAGATAACATCAAGTTACTGTAATATATAAAAGGATGCTTAAAAATTATTTTAAGCATCCTTTTTTAGTTATATATTTATTTTTCTTAAATAAAAGAAACTTTTGTAATCAGCTTGTTGCGTTTCCGCTTTCGCGAAAGCATCATGATTTTTATAAATAAGAATATTTAAGCATTTGCACTACACCACTTTTCATTTCTCAACCAAAGAATTTATGAACCACAATACTTGGAATACATTTTACAAAGACACCAAACAACTACAAAAACCAGCACAAGCACATCAGTTACTCTCACAGAGCGATATCAATCACTTACAGTTGCTGCTTATAGATGTCTTAAATGGATTTTTAAATAAAGGAGAACACCACATCGGGATGAAAATCTATATAGATAGTGAGCTACGTAATGACTACATCCTTAAATTAGTGAAGCATCCTCCTAAGGTAGGTGAATCTCTTGAAGAATGGTCGCATCAAATTTTTGGTGATCAAAAGTTTGGGATGATTTTAATAGGACTAGAACAGTACAGTAATGCATTTGCAGAAAAGGCCGCATCTATGGTCTCGCCTTTGCTTAAAACTGCTGGAATGCCAGTGCATGGATTATCATTTCTGTTTTTTATGGGTAATTATGGTTTCACACCTTTTGGGATTCATAAAGAGGCTACTGGAGAAGATGGGATCTTATTTCATTTAGGTCCAGAAAATAAACAATTTTATACATGGGACGATCCAAAGTTTAACTCACTAGACCATAATACTCAGGTATTTCATAACGTATCTGAAATGATATCTGAAGGTGAGGAATATATTTTAGAACCTGGTGATGCTATGTTCATACCTCACTATGTTTATCACATAGGAAACACCTCTGAATTTTCTTCAAGTGTGGTTTTAGATTATATAAATCCTCCGAAGGATCAATTTGAAAATGATTTGATACAAGCAACTGCAGAACAAGGGTTAAAAAATCATGTAGACTATGAAAAACCTATTGAAATGGAAGCCACTCCAGCGTTATGGAATCAGCTAATAGACATCCAATCAGTACAACGAAAAATGGAACTAGTTTTATCTAGAAATATTCTCAAATTGAGAAGTAATGGTGGACTAGCAAGAAAATCTATAAGAAATCACGCTACAATGCCTAGTGATATGAATGCTAATTTCAAGGGTATACCTATATTCCCTTTGCTTTTTGAGGTTCAAACTGATGGTTCTGTCTTAATATTTGCGCGAGGACATCAAATGGTTATCAAAAACCATCCTAACCTAATTGAGTTAATAAATAGGCTTAATAATGGAGCAACAATTTCAGTATCGTTAGTACATAGTCTATTGGGACCAGCTTGGGATTTAATCGATGTTTTTAGTTTCTTACAAGAATTGTTTTCTAAAGACGCTATAGAGATAGATAATTGATTAAAAATACTTCGTGGACACATTAACCAAATAGCTTTATTTTTAAATCAATATTTTTAATCTAATTGAAAAATTTGTTCTCATTTCTAGTAAAGTAAAAAATACATTAGAACTTTTATTACTCATCATTGCTGGTGAGGCTAATTTTATCTTGCCATTTGTTTTGGCACGTATTTTTAGACCAACAGTGCTAGAAGTGTACCAGTTGACTAATGTTGAATTAGGTGTTTGTTTTTCTATTTACGGTACAGTGGCTTTTATATCTTACTTTTTAGGTGGCAGCCTTGCAGATAAATATCAGCCTCGGTATTTAATGTCTATATCACTTCTTTTAACAGCAGTTGGAGGTATTTACATGGCTACTTTTCCATCATTTTATGAATTGAGTCTTCTTTACGGTTATTGGGGTTTTACAACTATATTTTTGTTTTGGGCAGCTATGATCAAAGCAACAAGAGTCTGGGGCGGAAAGAATAAACAAGGCATCGCTTTTGGATTGCTCGATGGTGGTCGAGGAGCTGTTTCTTATCTTTTTGGTCTTGTAGGACTTTATATATTTTCAATATTCTTAACTCAAGAAATACAGTTTACTGAACTAATAGATCGCAAAGAAGCTTTTCAATATGTAGTGTTGACATGCTCTGCATTGATTGCATTAATTGCTTTTCTAGTTTTTCTATTTATTAAAAATGAAACCGAACCAACCTTGGTAAATGATAAAATTACATGGCGGCAGTTACTTCGCAAATATCTAGAAGTAATTCAGATAAAATCAGTGTGGTTGCTCATGATTATCATCTTATGCGCTTATACCGGTTATAAAATCACTGATTACTACTCGCAATTTGCAAATGAAGTCATGGGTTATGATAAACTAGTTTCTGCTAAAATAGGTAGTGATCTTCTCGGTATACGTGTTTTTATAGGAGTTATCATAGGCTTTTTAGCAGATAAGTATCGATCTTCGTTAATGATGGTTTACGGTTTTGTGATTACTATTATAGGTGCCTTTATGTTTAGTGTAGGCATTATAAATACAAGCTCAGTGTTCCTCTTCTGGTTTGCTATCATACTTACTGCAACAGGTGTTTATGCATTTAGGACCTTATATTTCTCGGCTATTCAAGAAGGTAAAATTCCTCTTGCGGTAACTGGTACAGCAGTCGGAATGATTTCTTTAATAGGTTATACTCCAGATATTTTCATGGGACCTCTTACCGGTTATTTTATTGATAACTCACCTGGCTTACAAGGTTATCAGCAAATTTTTGGATTGCTTATCGCGTTTTCTTTTATTGGGCTTATAGCTGCTATCGCTTATTACAAGTGGCATCCTAATAAAGAATCTAAATAGACTTTTTAGCATTTCATAATTTTTCTCCTATGAAGCAATTACACGTTTGTAACGACTTACTTTAGGTTTAATCTCGCTTTCGCGAAAGCGTAAAAAAAAAAGCAACCTTCTCAGATTGCTTTTTAAAAAAATGCTTGAAATTAAATCCTAACGTGGATTTATAATTAAATCAATACGTGCCAGTAAATCTTCATAATGATATCGATTCACCTTATTCCCTGCTCTACTTCTTTTAGTCCTTAAAGTAGATTGCAATGATTTAAGTTCACCTCTAACTAAGGCTTGTACATCACTTTGGTCTATATTATAATTACTAAATCGAGAATCCTCATTCATTAAATATGCTAACCGTTCTACATAAGCACGCTGTAAATTTCTTTTATAAACGTCTACTTTGCCATTTGTAAATATCGCACTTTGCACGTCGTCCATTAAGTTTAAAGCACTGTAGTAATCTGTCTCTGTCGTTTCGGCATTTATCAATCTACCTATGCGGTCAAAACTCAATAAGTTATTTAAATGACGTACTTGAACAGATCTAAGACGTTCAAAATAAGCGTCTGGACTTATGTTTTTCACGATGTTGCGATCGATTAACCACTCAGGTGTGTCAAAAACATTTTCTTTAATCCATTGTACAGATTCTTTTTGCGTTTTTTTATCCACCGTGCTATAAACTGTTCCAGCTTGTGTAGGTTTTTTAAGGTCTTCATTTACTCCACCTACATTAGTTACTACATGACCTACATATCGTGACCAAACGCCTAACATTTCACCATATAGCTCTTGCAAATCGTCATAGTTATCAGTTTGTTCTGAAGTCCACTGCGGTAAGTTTTTTGCAACGTATTTTAAGTTTTTTATACCGTATGTGCTTGCCTTAATTGGATCATTTCCTATAGCTTCTGTTTGTGATTGCGGATCAAACCTACTGCTCTGTCTACCAAATTTATATTTAGGATCACCAGCCTTTTCCATTATCCAACCGTTTAAGGTTTCTATTTCTGCTTCTGGTGTATTGGCACTTGGGATTACACGATAACCCCAATTAGTGGCATAATGATCATAAGGACCCATCTGTCTCACAAATCGTATATTTTCATCTCCAGGTTGAGCAATATAGTTGTAACGAGCATAATCCATCAGACTTGCTGCGATACCATTCTTTTGCGTGAACTCTCCGTTTCTATAATCTTCTACATCATAAGCATAACTAGCTGCCATATTATGTGGAAAACCTAATGCGTGACCTACTTCATGGGCAATCACTTGACGCATCATCTCTCCTATTTCTTCAGAATCTGTATCTAATGTTCGAGCATTAGGATTTGCAGCACCAGTTTCAAGTAAGTATCTATTTCTATAAGATCTTAAGTGATTGTGGTACCATATAATATCACTCTCAATGATCTCACCACTACGTGGATCGCTAACTGATGGACCTACGGCATTACGAGTAGTACTAGCGACATATCTTACTACAGAATACCTTATATCTTCTGGTGAAAATTCAGGATCTTCCTCTTTACTAGGTGCATCCTTTGCTATAATGGCATTTTTAAATCCTGCTGTTTCAAACGGCTTTTGCCAGTCCTCGATTCCTTGTTTGATATATTTTTTTAAGTTTTCTGGAGTTCCTGGATCTAGGTAATACACTATAGGCTTTACTGGCTCTACTAATTCGCCTCTAGCATAAGCTTCAGGATCCTTAGGCTCTAATCTCCAGCGACGTATGTATCTTTTCTCATCAGCTTTTAATTCTTTACTAGAATAATCAATCTGTCCTACAGTAAAAAAACCTACTCTAGGATCATAAATTCTAGGTTGCATAGGTACTTCTGGCAATAAAATCATAGATTGATTTACTTGCAAACTTATGGAACCTACAGCTCTATTAGATGGTGGTTGTTGTGCATTATAGGTAAAATCTTGTTTAACTTCTATATTCTTAGGAAACGATTTTACAGAATTAATAAAACTGCGATTACTATCGAGGTTTCTAACTTTATACTGACTTCTCAATCTAGAATTTAAACCACTTATAGAAGGTACATCACTACTCAAAAATTTAGAGACATTTATAACAACAGCGGTTGAATCTGTATTAAAAGCCTTGATGTCAAACGCATACATAATAGGCTCGTAATTGTTCACCTTTACAGAGTTATTAATTGCTGCACTTTCGT
>NZ_MAAX01000038.1 GCF_002162835.1 Nonlabens dokdonensis | reverse complement strand
AAATCGTAATTGATCCTAAGTTAGAAACTGCTGATATTGATGTTTCAAATAATTCATGGCCAGCAGCTGCTGAGGTGAATAAGTTTGAGCAAATGAAGCAGTAATAGTTTTTAAAACATTTATTTTAAAGCCAGATTCACAATGAATCTGGCTTTTTTGTGTTTAATTAAAATACATTTGTATCATGAAGTGTTTCTTTTCTTTTCTAATTCTAGCTGTGGCGTTTATATCGTGTGATGATCCATCCTTAGATAGCAATTCTGGTACGAATCAAGAAGTCGTTGAGCCTGTCTTAGATGTAGTAGGATTGAGTGATATACAAATTGCTGCTACTACACCTTCTAACGTTACCGATAACATCATGATCTCTTACGATCAAAACAAGCTTATCACTAACATTACTTTTAATGGTAATCAAGATCTGAACTATTCTTTTGATTATGCCGCAAACAACAGACTAGAAACTGCAGTAAAAACAGAATCAAACATTACAACAACGTACAATTTCAGTTATGTAGACGATACAGTCATTATTGAGTCTATAGAACCAAGCGGAGACCTCAGAGAAAGACAACTTTATACTGATACTCAAAACAGAATCAATAGGGTAGTTACAAGACTAACTACTACGACTGGAGCCACCTCGCAAGTAGAAGATTTAAGGTATCAATATACAGCAAACTTCAATGTTAATCGCATCAATAAAATCTCTGAAAATGGTTTTACTATAGTAGGTTATAGTGAGTTTACTTATGAGTTTAATAACAATCCATTCAGAGATATGAATGATGTCTTGAGAATCCTTATTTTTCCAGATTTTGTTCCTTATACTCGTTATTTACCATCTAGTAGAATGGACTACACCAGCGATTCTAATGGTGTAACTCTAGATCGTACTTTTAATTATGAGTATACACTTCAAGAAGATCAGTTTCCGAGTTCACGAGAAATTACCACTACAACTTCAGGTGCATCAGAAATTAGTTTTGAGTTTTTTAATTATATTCCATAGTCGTACACATTCAAAATTCTGCTATCGTATATTTGCACTATGAAAATGATCCCTTTATTTATCAGCACGCCAGAGCTTATGATTGTAGGCTTGGTGGTGATTTTGGTTTTTGGTTCAGACAAGTTGCCTGAGATCGCTAGAGGTCTCGGTAAAGCAATAAAAACTGTGCGCAATGCTACTGATGATATCAAGCACGAGATTACCAAAAGTGCAGACGAACATGGCTTTACAAAGGATGTAAATGAAATCACTAAAAAAATTGAAGAGGTAAAGGATCAAATCGAAGAATCTGGCTCAATAAAGCGCAAATTCTAAAGGCGCAATGTGGGAGCAATTAGTAGAAACCGATCAGCAATTATTCAGATGGATCAATAGTTTGTGGATAGGCAAGTTCCATGGTTTTTGGATTTTTGTTACCCAAATTCAGAATTGGGCTTTCCTTTATATTTTATTCTTTTATTTACTGTATAAAAATTTTGACAAACCTACACGATATGTGGCGATTGTAATGGTGCCTGTTGTGGCTTTGATTACTTTATTTTTTACTAATCTGGTTAAAAATGGAGTAGAGCGATTGCGACCTAATAATGAGCCGCTTTTAATGGACAGCATACAAGTATTACTCAAACCAGAAAATTTTAGTTTTTGGTCTGGTCATAGTGCAGTAAGTTTTGCAGTAACCACATTTGTAGTCCATGCCTTGCGATCAAGGAATGTGACCAAGTGGATTTACCTATTCTATTTATGGCCATTCACTTTTGCTTTTTCTAGAATATTTGTAGGCGTACATTACCCAGCAGATATTACTGTAGGAATGCTGGTAGGATTATTTCTAGGATGGATTAGTTTTGTGCTCTTTGCAAAAATGACAAGAAAACTACAACACACGGCTTAATGTGAGGCCATCGCGTACCGATAGAAGCACAGTTTGCAATCTAGGATCTTCTTTTAAAAGTCGATTAAATTCTAGCAGAATAGGAGTAGATTTATCCTTTGCATTGACTTCTTCAACTACTTTACCATGCCATAAAACATTATCAGAAATAATGAGGCTGCCCGAGTGTACTTTTTCCATAATAAGGTGAAAATAGTTTACATAATTAGGCTTATCGGCATCTATGAAAACAAGGTCAAAGGTTCCTTCCAGCTCTGGGATTATTGTCGTAGCATCACCTATTTTTAGGTTAATGGAAATGTTTTTAGTGCCGCTTTCGCGAAAGCGAGAAAAATATCCAGCAGCAAGATCTTCTAGTTCTTCATTAATATCGATGGTGATGAGCTCACTATTATCAGGCATTCCTTCTGCGATGCAAAGTGCAGAGTAACCGGTGAAGGTTCCTATTTCTAGAACGCGCTTAGGAGTTTTTAAATGGGAGATCATGCTCAAAACACGGCCTTGATAAGGCCCAGAAAGCATAATGGGTTGCAACACCTTTTGATAGGTCTCTCTCGCTAGATCTTGCAGTATTTGCGGCTCATCTTCAGAATGAGCGACTATATAATTATCAAGATCTTTAGGTAAGAAAAACATGAAATGGTTTTAGAAATGTAAAATTACGAAGTAAGATTTTAATTGTACTCCTATTTTGAGATTTGAAGATGAATATGATCATCATGTCTCACGGCATGACAGCCATGAAAACGTATAGTGTTTG
>NZ_MAAX01000164.1 GCF_002162835.1 Nonlabens dokdonensis | reverse complement strand
GATTACTCAAGAAAAAACTTCGACAAATATAAAATTAGATCGAATTGAGGACGCTATTGAAGATATAAAAAATGGTAAAGTAATCATTGTCGTAGATGATGAAAATCGCGAGAACGAAGGAGATTTTCTTGCCAGTGCACAATCTGCCACTCCAGAAATGATCAACTTTATGGCCACCCATGGTCGTGGTTTAATTTGTGCTCCTCTCACTCAATCAAGGGCTAAAGAATTAGAACTAGCCATGATGGTTAACAATAATTCAGATCCTATGGAGACAGCATTTACTGTCTCTATAGATTTACGAGGTCATGGAGTAACTACAGGAATTAGTGCAAGCGATAGAGCCAAAACTATCCAAGCAATGATACATCCAGATACACAGCCACACGATTTTAGCAAGCCAGGACATATTTTCCCGCTTAAGGCTAAAGATGGTGGTGTATTACGTAGAACTGGTCATACTGAAGCTGCTATAGACTTCGCACGATTAGCTGGTCATGAGCCTGCAGGAGTAATCGTTGAGATCATGAATGAAGATGGGACGATGGCAAGGCTTCCTCAACTAGTAGAAGTGGCAAAACAACATGATCTTAAACTAGTTTCTATTGAAGATCTAGTAGCTTATCGTATGAAAAACGATAGCCTTATAGTAAAGAAGGAAGACTTTATGCTTAAAACTCGTTTCGGTAGTTACCGTTTAAGAGCATATCAACAAACTACTAACGATCAAATTCACATCGCGCTTACATTAGGAGACTGGACTAGTGAGGACACTGTACTTACTCGTATGAATTCTACCCAAGTAAATAATGACCTCTTCTCTACTCTTACCAGTAATGCAGATAGAAAGATAGATGCCATGTTTGATTTATTAAATAAAGAAGGTAAAGGAGCCATCGTATTTATTAATCAGCAGTTTGAACCAGAAAATATGCTGGGAAGATTAGAGCAACTTAAGGACCTTCAAGAAAATGGTGTCGTAAAAGCTCCTAGACGTAATCTGGATAATAAGGATTATGGAATAGGCGCTCAAATTTTACATGATTTAAACATCACTAAGTTGAAGTTAATGACTAACTCTGAGCAAAGCAAACGAATAGGGATGATAGGCTATGGCCTTGAAATTGTAGAAACTATTTCTTATTAATAAAGTGATCTCGCTTTCGCGAAAGCGGAACTTCCATTATGATATTTAAAAAAATTACAGAGCAAGATTCTCGTTACAATGATTTAGAAAAAATGACTTCTAAAGAATTGTTAGACAGCATCAATAAAGAAGATCAAACGGTAGCTGTTGCTGTAGAAAAGGTACTTCCTGCTATTGAACAACTGGTAACTGTAATAGTTGATAAAATGAAATCTGGTGGCCGTTTATTTTATATTGGCGCTGGAACTAGTGGACGATTAGGGATTCTAGACGCTAGTGAATGTCCACCTACTTTTGGTGTGAGTGATGATAAAATAATAGGTATCATCGCTGGTGGAGATACCGCGATAAGAAAGGCCGTTGAAAATGCCGAGGATGATGCAAATCAAGCTTTTAAAGACCTTAATAAACACCTAATTACTCCTAAAGATGTAGTGATAGGTATCGCTGCAAGTGGCACTACGCCATACGTCATAGGCGGATTAAAAACCTGTAATGAAAATGGAATTGCTACAGGATGTATTACTTGTAATCCAGATAGTCCACTAGATAAGGTCGCTGCTTATCCTATTGCAGTAGTGGTAGGACCAGAATTTGTTACAGGCAGTAGCCGAATGAAGGCTGGTACTGCTCAAAAAATGATTCTTAACATGATAAGTACAAGTGTTATGATTCAATTAGGTCATGTGAAGGATAATAAAATGGTAGATATGCAGTTAAGTAATGACAAGCTTGTAGACCGCGGTACTCGCATGATTATGGAAGCTACAGGAACTGATTATGAACTAGCTAAACGTTTATTAATGGATCATGGCAGTGTAAGAAATGCTATTTCTAATCATGGAATTTGCTAACGATGAAACAAAAATCAACAGATCGTGATGTATTAGTAAAAGGAATTCAAAGACTTGCGTTGAGTGTTTTGTTTTTATTTGCTGGTCCTATCTTGATTTACATAGGAGCAGGATCTGATCATCCTATCATATTTTTAATGCCTGGAATCGCATTTGCCATTCTTGCAGTTGTGTTTATTTTTCAAGGAATCAATTTGATTCTTGATTCTATGTTTAAATCTAATAAAACCAGATAATGAATAAGTTGCTTTTCCTTTTCTTGTTAATTGTTGCTAGTTGTAAAACACCTACTTCTAATGAAAAAGACATAAGAAACTCATCAAATAATGAAGAAGAAGCCACAGCGATTACCTTAAAGGGAACAGTTTCTAACCATAATGGTATGAGCGGTGATATCAATATCATGGGATATTTTGTGCAACCTGAATTTTATGGAGCACTGGATGCAGATGGAAGTTTTGAAATTAGATTGCCAGAAGATTTTGATAAAATCACTACAAAGGCTTTTAACGCTTACAATTCCTCTGATGAGGCAGATTATCAATTAAATTATAACACTGCACTAGAAAGTTTCCCTAACACAGCAAATGTATCCTTCATAGGAAAAGAATCGAGACTTGCCTATGTAGGTAAGTTCTATAGGTTTGAAGTCATTACTGGAGATACAAGTGCATATTTATATCCAGCTTCTAGTGAGAATTTTGTAAAATACGTAGTAGGCACAAAAGATGCAGTACCTGAAACTGGTTTTAATTACTATTATATTTATGCCAAAGAACCATTTTCTATAAATGGAAGTACAACTTATAACAACCTTTTTGAAGATGGTACTGAAGAAGTCTATACCAGAACTGATCATTATGATTTAGACATTAAAAAAGGATGGAATGTACTGCGCTATGAGATCAAACAATTAGAAGAAAGTAGTATTGGAACTCAAGAAATTGAAGAATCTACTGTTTCAAATGTTGCTATTAATAGTATTCCCGAATCTTGGTATATGAGTGCTTTATAAATATCAGTATATAAAACACATTTTCTTTAACTAAATAAAATTCAATATTTGAAATATAGATGTTTCATTTTTTCATTTCTTTTTACTTGTCTGGCTTTTAGTCAGGATCAAGTACAAGATTCATTGATTCAAATTACTGCTGGATTTCAACAAATAGATGAAGATCAGTATCCTGATGCTATTATTTATTCTGGTACTAGCAGTAAGCAAGTTTATGTGCAACATAAAGGAATCAAAATGTGGTGTGATAATGCGGTCTTTTATCGTAATGAAAATTTTGTTAGGACTTTTGGTAATGTACGCATGAATCAAGGCGATACCATAAGAATGAGTTCTAAATATGCCGAGTATAATGGTAAGACAAAATTTGCTTTTGCCAGTGGTGATGTAGATATGAAGAATCCAAGTACGACACTTAAAACCGACTCCTTGTTCTTTGATAGAGTAAAGCATCAAGCGTATTACAGAAGTGGTGGAACAGTACAAGATACAGCAAGCACTCTTAAAAGCCGAATAGGGCGCTACTTTATGGCTGAGAAACGCTATCAATTTCTAGATAAGGTTACCGTTACAAATCCAGAATACACTATTGATAGCGACCACCTAAATTTTTATACTGAGAATGGACATGCTTATCTATATGGACCATCGACAATTAAAAGTGAGACAAGCACCGTTTACTGTGAACGAGGATTTTACGACACCAGAGCTGACGAAGGCTATTTCATTAAAAATTCAAGAATAGATTATAACAATAGAACTGTAACTGGAGATAGCTTGTATTTTAATAGAGGTAATTCATTTGCGAGTGCTACAAATAATATAGTGGTCACTGACACCATAAATAAATCTATCATTAAAGGTCATTATGCAGAAGTCTATCGGGCAAAAGATTCTGTTTTTATCACTAAAAGAGCTGTTGCTATATCGATTCAAGATCAAGATAGCGTATATATACACGCAGATAAGTTAATGGTTACTGGTCCTGAAGATGATAGAATCGTGGGAGGTTTCTATGATGTACGACTATTTAAAAGTGATTTGAGCGGCAAATGTGATTCTATATATACTAGACAAAGCACAGGACTCACTAAAATGATTACTAAACCTATTCTATGGAGTGGTAAAAGTCAAATGACTGGTGATAGCATTCATATCCAAAGTAACGTAGAAACTGAAAAACTAGATAGTCTTCATGTGTTTTACAATGCATTTATTGTGGATCAAGATACCAGCGGAGGTTTCAACCAGATAAAGGGTAAAGAACTAATAGGAAAATTTGATGATGCAAATCAGTTAGAAATAGTAAACATCAATAAAAACGTAGAAAATTTAATCTATTCTCGTAACGATGCTCAAGAATTAGTAGGTATTAATAAAGGAACTAGCGGAAGAATGGAAATATTATTTGAAGATAAAGAAATGAGCATCATCACAAATTATGATAATCCTGAAGATGTTACTTATCCTCCAGATGAATTACCAGAAAATGCTCGGACTTTAAGAGGTATGGTATGGCGCGGCGATGAAATGATTTTAACTAAAGAAGATTTATTTAAAGGTAAGCCTGTTCCAGTATTAACACCCATAAAAGGAATTCCTTTACCTCAATTAGAAGATGATTTCTTTGATCAGAAAGCAAGTGAAAACGTTAACAAAAACTCTAGATTAACAAAAGAAGACTTTAAAACCAGAACAAAAGATATTCCTAAAACGACAAGCAAAACAAAAGATGACAAAAAGTGATTTCTTCCATTATCAAGCGCAAACAACGCCATTTGCGCCAGGTATAGAAATAGAACGCGCATCTGGTAATTACATTTATGATACTGCTGGAAATAAGTACCTTGATATGGTGGCTGGTGTAAGCGCATTGCCATTAGGCCATTGTAATCCAGCAGTCACGAAAGCCATTAAAGATCAAGTAGATCAATACATGCACGTCATGGTTTATGGTGAATACACACAACAACCTGCCGTTGAGTTATGTAAAAAGTTAGCCTCACTCCTGCCCGATCCTCTAGAAACCACTTATTTAGTTAACAGTGGTACCGAGGCTATGGAAGCCGCTATCAAACTAGCAAGACGTGTTACTGGCAATAGTGAAATTATAGCCATGAAAAAGGCCTATCACGGTAATACCATGGGATCACTTAGTTTAATGGATTATGAAGAGCGCAAAGCACCTTTTAGACCATTATTACCCAGTATATCACATATAAAATTCAATTGCCTTCAAGACTTAAAATTAATTACTGAAAAGACTGCTGGAGTAGTGATCGAGAGTATTCAAGGTGGTGCCGGATTTATAGTACCTAGTAAGCAATGGATGCAAGAATTAAGAAAACGATGTACCCTAACTAACACGTTATTGATCGTAGATGAGATTCAGCCCGGAATAGGTCGTACGGGAACCATGTTCTACTTTACCCAGCACAACATTGTTCCAGACATGGTAGTTACTGGTAAAGGTCTTGCTGGTGGATTGCCCATAGGCGCATTAACCACTAGTAAAGCACATATGAGCCACTTTAAACAACAACCTATGTTAGGTCATATAACAACTTTTGGTGGTCATCCTGTAGTAGCAGCTGCAGCCTTAGCAACACTTCATGAGATTGAAGAAGGCAAGTATATGGATAAGATGTTAGAAAAGGAGTTACGCTTTCGCGAAAGCTTACAACACAAAAACATCAAAGAAATTAGAGGCAAAGGACTTATGCTAGCAGCTATCTTACCAGACGATAGATTTACGGCAGAGATTGTAGACGAATGCCGTAAAAGAGGAGTAATTTTCTTTTTACTTTTATTTGAAAAAAGAGCCATAAGAATTACACCGCCGTATACAATCACAACTTCAGAAATTGATCATGCTTGTAAAATATTGCATGAGGTAATTGAAGTTTTCTACAAAAATTAATCTAAAAAATCACCTGTTTATAAGTTGTTGACAAGAGATTTGCAGAATTTGCATATCCCTACACAAAAAAAAAGAACTTAGTAAAACAAGAATTTTTAATATTCTATGTATGCAATTTGATTTAAATAATGATGGAGAATTGAGTATTCAAAAATTTGAACTCATGTTAAAATCTAATGAGGTAGGATTCTTTGATAGCGATGAGTTTGATCAAATCATAGAACACTATCTCGATGAAGGAAAAATAGCACTGGCACGTAAAGCCATAGGGCTAGGAATTTCTCAACATCCCACATCAGTTAATTTAAAATTGTACCGTGCAGAGATGTTCATATTTGATAATCAATTTGATCAAGCAGAAAGTGTTCTCAATGAGCTGTTTGAAATTGAACCTAACAATGCTGAAATATATATTCAAAAAGCAAACATTTTTTCCAAAACAGATAGACATCAAAAATCCATAGAAGTATTGAAGAGAGCACTAGAACTCACTCATGATCAAGCAGATGTATATAATCTTATAGGTATGGAATTCTTATTTATAGAAGATTATTCAAATGCCAAAGTAAATTTCATGAAGTGTCTTGAACTAGATGAAACAGATTACTCTGCTCTTTACAACGTCATTTACTGTTTTGATTTTCTAAATGAACACCAACAAGCTGTTGATTATTTAAATCTATTTCTAGATAAGAATCCATATAGTGAAGTAGCGTGGCATCAAGTAGGAAAACAATATTTTGACTTAAAAATGTTTGAGAAAGCATTAGCTGCTTTTGAATTTGCAATCATTTCAGATGATCATTTCATAGGCGCCTACTTAGAGAAAGGTAAAGTTCTTGAGAAATTAGGAAGATATAATGAAGCTATAGAAAATTATCAAATTACTTTAAAACTAGACGATCCTACCTCTTTTGCCTACTTGAGGTTAGGAAAGTGTTTTGAAAAATTGGGCCTTGATGACAATGCGATCAAATACTTTAAACAGTGTATTAAGGAAGATCCATTATTAGATAAGGGGTGGCTTTCTATTGTGAATTATTATCTAACTAGACTAGATTACCAAAATGCACTATCATTCATAGAAAAAGCTACTGAAATAGATGCAGATAACGCTTTGTACTGGAAAAAATATGCTACAATTAATAAACAACTAAACTTTATTGAAGAAGCTGAATATGGTTACCGTAGAGCCATTGAACTAGGAAATTATGAACTAAGTACATGGATAGAACGTTGTGATGTTCTAATCCAATTAGGCGAGATAGAAGCTGCGATATTAAATGTAGAAAACGGATTAGAATTTTATCCACAAAACGTAGACTTAGAATATCGATTAGCAGGTCTTTATTTTAAAAGAGGCGAATTAATCAAGGGAAAGTTTCATTTACAAAACGCTTTAAAAAGAGATTCACAATCTATAACTATTATAGAAGATATATTTCCTGGGGAATATCTGAATAAGGATGTTCAAGATCTTTTAAAAAAATAAAATATGTTTTTCTTCAGTAAGTCAGTTTATTTAATCGATTTCTTAGACGGTATCACTGATATACATAACCATATACTTCCTGGAATTGATGATGGTTCACCTGATATAGATACAACCATAGAAATGATAAGAGCCATGAAGGCTTTAGGACTTCGTAATTGTATTGCTACACCACATACTATGGAAGATTATTATGGAAATGATAAACATAAAATTGAGTCCGTTTTCAAGATAACAACTAAAGAATTACAACCGACTGACGGTCGTGACTTTATCATATCTGCAGCTTCAGAATATATGATGGATAGTAAATTTCAAGACATCATAGATAATGAGGAATTTTTATGCATTCATAAGAATTACCTTTTAACAGAATTATCTTACTTCCAGCGTCCCGATAATCTAGAAGAATTGGTTTTCAATATGAGTCAGAAAGGTCTCATTCCCATATTAGCACACCCAGAAAGATATCGTTATATAAAATCCTTAGAATCTTTTAGAGATTTGAAAAATAGAGGTTTTGAATTACAGCTCAATTTACTTTCGCTATCGACTCATTATGGTGATCAAGCTTTTAAAAAATCAAAGCTGTTACTTGAAAACGATATGTATGAGTGTTTAGGAACCGATGCTCATAAAATTTCTCATTTAGAAAAAATCAAAGAAATTAAAATAAAAGAAAAAATATCAGGTCAAATAAAAAAGCTTGTGGAAAACCACAAGCTTAGATTTAATTTATAGTTATTAATCTCGATTATCTACCAAATTTAGATTTTAAGGTAGACCATAATGTTTTCTTATCTTCACCGTAGACATAACCATACTTATTACCATAACCAAAGTTAGCTAGTTTCACATTGTTTACAACAACCGCTACGTTGGTTAACTTACCAGCATCAATCGTATCAGAAACAAATTCTAGTAAAGATTTATCTGTATAATTAGCTCTTGTTACATAAGTTGTAACATCGGCATATTTATTTATTAATAATGTATCTGTAACTAATATAGTCGGAGCACTATCAATGATTACTAAATCGTAATTTGCTTTTGCTTCTTCAAATAATTGTTTTGTTCTGTCCTGCATCCATAGTTCCGCAGGATTTGGAGGTATCGCACCTGAAAGGAGAATGTCAAGGTTATCATTTTTAGAAGAATGAATTACTAAATCATCGAGAGTAAGATCATTATTAACCAGGTACTCTGTCACCCCTTTAGTACGTTTAGATGCACTACTAGAAGAATATCGATGAAGTTGAGGGTTTCTAATATCGCCACCAATCAATAGTACTTTCTTACCGGAATATGCAAATGTATTAGCAGTATTATAAGATACAAGTGTCTTACCTTCTCCTTTTACTGTCGAGGTAACAAGGATAATTTTAGTATCATTATGATTAACTGCATTAAGTTTATACTGCAAATTAGTTCGAATGATTCTAAAAGATTCCGCCAGAACAGATCGGTCATTAGGTTCTATATAATCTAGAGAATCACTGTCTAATTTAGGAACCTCACCTAAAATACTCAACGCCGGTAATAATTGCTGGATATCTTTTCTTGATTCAATTTTATTGTAAAGAATCGATTTTGAGTATATAAAAACAAACGGTATAATCAAACCTAAAAATAAACAACCTAAATATACAAGCTTTGGTTTCGGAGATACTGGTTCATTTTTAACTAAAGCAAAATCAACAATTTTAGCTTTAGGAGCGGTCACTGCCAACGATATAGCAGTAGTCTCCTTTTTCTCATTAAGTAACAAATATATCGCTTCAATTACCAAACGATCCCTTTCAATATCGCGGTTCACGCGCTCATTTTCAGGAATTTTGGATATTTTACCACTGACAGAATTAAGTTCTTTCTCTAAACTGTTTTTCTTTAAGTTAAGAGATGTTATTATATTATCTAATGATAATAAAATTGATTCTTTCAAAGTCCTAATCTGACTTAACAGTGTAATCAAAATAGGGTTATCATTAGTTGCATTCCTGCTATACTCTTTGTATCGCTGTACTAATAGATTATAGCTAGTACTACTTTCTTGAATATTTAAATTATCTAGCCCAACGTTTTCAGGTATTAATTCGTGACGATCTTTATTAAGTTGAGATTTTAAACTTTTAGCAATTTCTAATTGAGTTTCAGCGACTATAACCTCTCGGTTGATATCAAGTTTTGATTCTAAATTTATCCCAGCTTCTGTGACTATATCCGTTAAATTTTCTACTGTTTTAAATTTTTGAATGCCACGCTCTAAGCTATCTAAATCTTTTCGAACCGAATTAAGCCTTTCTTCAATAAATTGAGAAGTATTCTGAGCTACCTCATTTTTATCTTTAATAGCATCCTGATTAAAAACATTAATTAAGGTATTCAAAATATCCTGTGCACGTCTTTTAATAGTGTCCTCAAGTTTTAACTCTAATACGCTTCCTCTCTTATCAGACTTAGTTATTGATAATCTCGTTAGTATAGATTTAGTAGATTGACTGATAGGGCTAACACTTATATACAGTTCATCCCAATTAAAATCACTGTTTAAACTTTTATTTTTTCCTTGTAATGTTTTATCTAATTCATTAGGTAAAATTAGCATTTTAATATCAGAATAATTAAAAAGCTTTCCATAGTCCTTAACACCCAGCATCTCACCATCAGTTGAAAATAATTTGAACTGCTGATTATCAATATTTGAAATTTTGAATTTGATACTCTTTTTAAGAGTATGTCCTATGGAGTCTGTCAACAAAGTAAGCTTGATTGGACTATTGTTATAGATTTGCGATGATTTAATATTCCCAATTTTAGAATACGTTATATTTAAATCTAATAATTCTACTACTTCATTCATCAGTTTATGAGATTTCAAAACTTCTATCTCATTTTCAACTGTATTGAATGAATTTCCTAGTACGTCAATGTCTCCCAATGCCGCCAATTCCGAAAAACCTCCTCCACCTTGGGTATCTTTAATTAATATTTTGGCAGTTGCTTCAAATTTTGGTGTTGAATATCTCAGAAATAAGAATCCACATAAAAGCATCAACAAAACACTTATAATAAACCAAGGCCACTTGTTTAAATAGTGAACAACTTGATCTTTAAAATTTTGGTTTTGATCAGAATTATAAGAAGAGTTATCCATAAAATTAATTTCTTGAAACAATAACAATTAGTGATAATAATACCGAAGCTATAGATACAAATAATGATGCGTTTCGATTAAATCCAGCAGCTTGAACTTGAGCATAATTCGGTTCAACAATCACCACGTCATTCTGTTGTAAAAAATAGAATTCAGAATTAATAAAATCTACCGATGTCAAATCTATTTTGTACGACTTTTGAACACCATCAACATCTCTCAGTAGAGTAATATTCTTTCTGTTTCCATATATTGTCAAGTCACCAGCATTACCGAGAATCTGTAAGATTGTCATACGGTTATACTCAAGTTCAAAAGTACCTGGTCTATTAACTTCACCTAATACTGTAACTTTCATATTAATTATTCTAACGTCAACCACTGCATCCTTAACGTATTTTTCTCTTATCCTTTTCTGTATTTCATTGGCCAGATCAATTCTATTCTTACCTGCTGCAATTAACTTACCTAAAAGTGGGAATTCAATTTCACCTTCAATATCGACTAAATAACCCAATAATTGACTTTGACCAGCAGCGTTAAGACTATTAGATATCGTAGGATTAATGAATTGAATAAAAGGCTGAGCAAGTTCCATATTTTCACTACTGACAGTTATCCTTAAAATATCATCTTTCTTGATAACAGAATGATAACTTAAAGTATTTTCAGTTAGGTTCTTATCAATGTCCTGCAGATAAATGATTTTATTTTTTGGTACGCATCTTACTAACATGAGTGCGCAAATTATCAATAGGGAAATTCTAGCTAATACTATTTTCATATTAAGTTCTAAAGATTAATTTTTTTATCTAACAGTTCAAAAACACTGTTCTTACTTATAAATTCGGGCACAAGCTGTTTGATCTTACTTACAATAAAGGAGTCGTTTTCTGAATCGGCTGCGTTACTAATATCCTCCATATGTATGCAAACAATATTGTAATCTAAAGGCTTATCTTTTGCTATCATAATTTTCTTATGATGTGTTGGTAAAGTTGTAGAATTATCACTGAGCAACTCTTCATATAACTTTTCACCAGGCCTGAGACCAATGATTTTTATATCAATATCCTGATAAGGTTGAAATCCTGATAATTTAATCATTCTCTCTGCTAGATCCATGATTCTTACAGGTTTTCCCATATCAAAAACAAAAATCTCTCCACCATTACCCATTGTGCCTGCCTGAAGTACTAATTGACAAGCTTCGGGAATGGTCATAAAATATCTTATAATATCTTGATGGGTAACCGTAACAGGACCTCCATTTTCAATCTGCTTCTTAAAATAAGGTATTACAGAGCCGTTAGAGCCTAACACATTACCAAATCTCGTTGTTATGAACTTTGTGGAAACATTATCATTTTGTTGCAGAGCTTGAACATACATTTCTGCAGCACGTTTACTAGCTCCCATAACATTAGTAGGATTCACTGCTTTGTCTGTACTTACCATTACAAAACGATCAATATTAAACTGAGTAGATAAATCTGCCAGGTTAACTGTACCCATAATATTAACAGCAACGGCTTCTTTAGGATTTTTCTCGATCATAGGCACATGCTTATATGCTGCGGCATGAAAAACTACTGAGATATCGTGATTTTTAAAGACGTTTAAAATTCGTTCTCTGCACCTAACATCTCCTAAAATAACCTCGTAATGTACATCGGGAAATTTTTCTTTTAACTCTAATTCCAAATCATACAAAGGAGATTCTGCTTGATCCAGTATTAGTATACATTCTGGTTGATATGACGAGACTTGTCTTACAATCTCGCTTCCTATTGATCCTGCGCCTCCAGTTATTAAAACAATTCTATTCTTTAGATAATTGGAAATTTCTGAGTCATCTAGATGTATGGCATCCCTTTCTAATAAATCTTCAATCTGGATCTCCTTAATTTTTGAAGTTACATCTTCTTTATCAGTCCACTGAGTGATCTCTGGCACACTGAAAATCTTCAAGTTGTTAGCAAGTGCCTTATCTACAAGTTCATTTTTCTGAGTAATTGATAATTGCGCACCTGCAATAATAATCCCAGTAATTTTCATTGGAGCAATTCTATCGTAAAACTTACTCCCATATTTAATGATAGGCTTTCCTAAAATTTTAATTCTTTGATGATCTTTTCTAAAGGATATAAATCCTGCAAGATTAAAATTTTGATTTTTAGAAGTTGACAAGGCTTCGGCAAGTGCTATACTGTCATCATTGACACCTACTATTAGAACATTGTAGGACTCTTGCTTACTGTTTGAAACAAGGGCATACATTCTTTTTACTAATAGCCTAAAAGAGAGTAAAGCAACAAAAGTTACTGTTGTATTAACAATTAAAAAAGGCATTAGAAACACCTTTTGATCATATAAAAAGTAATAAGAATAATTAACAGTTATAAGAACCAGTAATGTTGCCGTACAAGCAATAACAATTTTAAAAACATCTACAAATGTACTGTGCCTGATTAAACCAGAATAGGTGCTAAATACAAAAAAGGAAGATAAATATATTAAGACTATAAACAACCCCTGTTGAAAAACAGACAACACCTTGTAAAAGGTTGAATCTAAGTTATCAATGATCAAAAATGATATATAAAATGAGCAAACAGCTATTAACAAATCAATAGCTATTACCATCCATCGCGGAAGGTACCTTAGATTTTTAAACTGAAGACTATTATCCCCATTCCAAAAAATCGTTGCAACTCTATTTCTGAAGTATTTTGCTTTCATTTCCCTAATGCAAAAATAGGATAAAAAAAAAAGGCAATGCGTGAACATTGCCCTTAAATTGTATAAAATCTGTGATTAATGTTTAAAATTCTAAAATGAACTACATTATATCACGCTATAAAACTAAAACTAATTAATCTAGCTCTTAATAAATCGTTTAACTGCTCTATCCTCACCTTGCTCGATACGTAAGAAATATACACCACTATTTAACGTACCTAGATTATTGAGTTCTACTCGACCATTATAAGGTTCCTGAGTAGACGTCTTTACGATTTGTCCTAAAGAGTTAATCACTGAAATATGCACACTATTCCCAGAAGTTAGATTATCAATCTGTAATGACGTATCACCTAAAGGATTTGGGTATAAGGTTACCGCTTTCGCGAAAGCGGAATCATCAACAGCAAGGGTAATTTCATTTAACTTCAAAGAAAATCTACCAGCTCCATAAGTAGCAGGCTGTGTAGCATCAACTGTTATAACTATAGAATTATCACCCTGATTGAGAACCGTTTCAGTCATTAAGTAGTGATCCACCCATACAGTCTCTAATTGAGAAAATTCATTAGTTATATTTAAAGTATATACGGAACTTGTTAAACCTCTTAAATCTAAATCGATTATATCGCCATTTGAAGGTAGTGTTGAATTAAGGATACTCAATGAGTTGTTATTGTAATTAATTGCTAAATTCTCATCAGGATTTTGCAATTTAAGAGCTCCAGAATCTTGTGTAATATTTGAATCAAATTTTAATATGACACCATCTCGAGCTATTCCACTTGCTAACTCATCGTCTCTAAATAAGGCGATAGTAATTAATTCTGGATTATTAGAGCTACGATAAACATTATTTAAGGCAGTAGAAGAGGTTTTAAATGATTGTTTAAATCTTATACTAGGAGTGAGACCTGCATTGTTACCATCCTCGGCTGTTCTAACAAAAACTGCCTGACCTGGTTGTAAAAATTCATTTACCTCAGAACCACTTACATTATTCATGTCTAAAACAAAGTCATAAGTTACATATGCTCCATTATCACCTATTGTAGGATCCCATGCATAGTATACTGTTTCATTAATATCCTCCGTATCAGTATCTACCATAAGAGTGGCAAAATTAACTTGAGCTTGATAAGGGTTTGCAATAAAATTAAATGCTCCATCTGTAGCAGATAAATTATTAATATCAACAAAACTATTAGCCAAAGCACCTTTGGTCTTCAAAACGGTGCTTGTAGAAGGAGCATTAGCTGTAAAAAGAGAAACACTTCTATCGCCTCTTAGAAATAATCTATAAGGAACACCAGGAGAAAGATTTGTTGCATTGGTATTTGGAATACCTTCCCAAACTTGACTTGCATTATTGTAAGTAAACATTGAAACGGCATTTGATCCTGATTGATCAAATCCATCAGATACCGCTCCACCTGTGATTTGAGTACCGTTACCACTTATGTAATTCATATCACCTGGATTAAGACCATTTTGCTGCCAATTTTCAAATATGCTTGTAGAAGTAGTTACCGTTGACCCTAAGAGTCTATAAGCTCTTTTATTAGAATAGAATTGCTCAACAGTAACGTCTCCTCCTACAGAACCGCTTAACACTTGATCAACAATAGCCGTTTTTCCAGAGCTACTTTTTAAGGTTAGGTTGTCATTAGTATTTAAAACCCCATTTGAAAGGGTAAGAACTCCTTCTAAATTCATAGCTCCATTCAAAGAAGCACCATTCGCATTATTCAATATCAGATTCTCTAGTGTAACGTCATTAACATTAATATCCTGAGCATCAACACCAGCAAGATTTAATGAAGCATCGCTAGCAATTAAAGTGGTTCCCGCTGGTGAATTTATATCACCTACAACATTCAAAGAATTTACTCCTAAGTTTAAAGTTGCAGAACCTAAGAGTGACAAGTTATTCATGTCAACATCTCCAGTAAATGCAATTGAGCCGCTTTGAACTATAACATTATCATCTGTCGTAGAAACGCCTTCTGGCGCAGTAGGTGACCATGAAGTACCATCATAAACATAGTCTATTATCGATGCCTGCTCAGATAACGTTATATCATCTATATAAAAATACTCGTTATTGTTATTAGTCTCTGCAATAATTCTTACTCCTACAGAAGTTGTACCATTAGGAATACTGATTTTTATAACAGAGTAGCCATTGTCAGCATCACCATTATACGTCGCAGGAGTTCCAGCTATAGTAGAGGCAATATTACCATTAGCAGCATCATAAGACCAGCTTTTATTAAAGGACCCATCGCTAGTGTCCTCCTCTTGAATTGTTATATCTGCATCAATAGGATAACCATTACCATCAAGATCTACATATACTTCTAATCGATCTGCATTTTCTATTCCACCTACACTTGCATTGTGAATAGTAAGTTCAAGATTTTGCAAACCAGTAATATCAAAACTTGTTAATTCAATTATTTCTCCATTAGAGATTCTAGTACCATCTAAAGTTCTACCATAAGCAGCAGCGACATCACCTTGATTATTGTTAATAGACCAATCTGGCAAAGAACCATCAAAATCTTGAACGGCAACAAAATTAGTCACCACTGGATCTAATACGGAATAACTTTGTTCTGGTGAGGTAGTGGTTTCTTGATCCATAGGATCAATAGTGTCGTCAGTAGCAACAATTTGATAAAATACTGTAGTACCATCAGGTTGTACAGGAATTTGTCCAAAATAAGTATCTCCTCGATCCAAAATCATTGTAACAGGAGCTTGATCATAAACTCCAGAAGCAAATCCGTATTGAATTTCTACATTTGACAAACCATCAGCATCTGTTACATCTGCCGCTACACCGACAACGTCTGAAGAAGTTGGGTTACTAGGGTTATTACTAATATTAGAAATTACCGGCGCTGGATTACCTCCTGCTACAATTCCTTCGACAATCACGTTATCTAAGGAGTGAATCTCTGAACCAGCCCCATTAGTCATAGTAACACGAATTTGTAAGTTACTACCATTTAACATAGACTCCATAGGTGTTGATGAATTGAAGTCATCGTTTAAATTTCCATTTGAGGAGAACTCTGTCCATGGACCTGAGTCTAATTTATATTCTGAAATAAATCTATCAGAAGCTTCCATTCCGCCTTGAGATGTAGCGGCTAGTTGAACTGAAACGTCAGTATAATTAGAAATATCTAACTGAGGAGAAAACCAAGTTGCTCCAGAACCATCTAAATCTCTTCCCTCAAATCTTTCATTCTCAACTCTAAACCAATCAGTTGCTGCAGTCAAACTTGCATTAGATACGTCGATAGTCCAACTCACACCGGTTAAATCGATTGAAACACTTGAGCCTCCTGTAGCTCCTTTTCCATTTTGTCCAGCAAAATTCTCTGAATAGATTGTGGTTTGAGCATTAGCAAATATTGCAAATACAAAACACACAAATAGTAAAACTTTTCTCATTAGATAATATTTAATTTTCTCAAAAATAATTATATCTAACGAATTAAAACGCAACCCTACTTTATCTATTAGTTAAGTTATTAAAAAGTAATAAATTTATTTTGTGTGTTTTACATAAAATCACACTAGTAATTCAACCGACTTTACCACTCTTGAACTCTTTGTCGATAAATAACAACAAAACAGCCGCTGTTGATAAATATCAAATTATATACTAAGTTTACTTCCTAAAAACCTTCAATATAGAATTTTTGATTCGCGATCTATCATTATCGGTTAGATTAGAGCCAGAAGGTAGACAGAGCCCTTTTTCAAATAGTGTTTCACACACTTTATTCCCATAATAAGGAAAATCTTCACATAATGGCTGTAAATGCATAGGTTTCCAAAGTGGTCTGGACTCAATATTGTCTGCCTCTAGGGCTAGTCTTAAATCTTCTCTAGAGATACCGCCAGTTTTTGATGGGTCTACAATTATTGCGCTCAACCAATGATTTGAGACTATATCATCAGATTGCTCCTTTTGAACTGTTACACCATCAATATCCTGAAATAAGTCTTGATAAAATTTATTCATATCTTGTCTTAAAGCGATATGCTTATCAAGAACTTGCATCTGACCACGACCTATACCAGCGCAAATGTTACTAAGTCTGTAATTGTAACCTACCTCACTATGTTGATAGTGTGGCGCATTATCTCTTGCTTGAGTTGCCAGAAAAATGGTTTTATCCTTTACTTCTTTAGAGTGACACACCATAGCACCGCCGCCACTTGTGGTAATAATTTTGTTTCCATTAAAGCTAAGTATTCCATATTCTCCAAATGTTCCACACTTTCTACCCTTGTATGTACTACCTAAAGCCTCGGCACTATCTTCTATAACTGGTATATTGTGCGCTTTCGCGAAAGCGTGAATCTCATCTATCTTATATGGCATACCATAAAGATGGACGGCAAGAATAGCTTTAGGCTTTTTACCTTTAGAAATACGATCTTCAACGGCTTCCTTAAGAGCATTAGGACACATATTCCATGTCTCTACTTCACTATCTACCATTATAGGAGTTGCTCCTAAATACTGCACAGGATTAGTTGTCCCACAAAAAGTGAAGCTTTGACAAATTACTTCATCGCCAGGTCCAACTCCTGCCTGAATTAAAGCCAAATGTATAGCGGCTGTACCACTAGAAAGAGCCGCCACGTGAACGTTTTCTCCTTGATAAGATTCTAAGTCCTTCTCAAATCCTGTGACATTAGGTCCTAAAGGAGCAACCCAATTTGTATCAAAAGCTTCGGTTACAAAATTTCTTTCTGTGCCACCCATATGAGGCGATGACAACCATATTTTTTCTTGGGACATAATATTAAAGTATTTTACAAAGATAGTTTACTTAAAAAGAGATTTAAACGTAAGTAATATGATTTTTATATCATAAATAAAACCTCGCTTCTCTACATATTCCAAATTCATTTTAACTTTATCTGGAAATATAACCTCGTCATTATAACGTAGTGGATCTAACTGTCGCAATAATAACTTTTCTTCATTACGGTATTTAATTGCAGCGAGGCTGGTTAATCCAGGTTTGAGTTGTAATACCTTACGATTATCACCAGTAAGTATATCATAATATCCTGGTAAATCAGGTCGTGGACCAACAAAAGACATGTCGCCTTTCAAGATATTTATGAGTTGCGGTAATTCATCAATTTTAGTACGCCTTAGTATTTTTCCCGTTTTAGTAACCTTACCATTTTTCATAGTTTGAAGTTTGTAAATGGCAAATGGTTTACCATATTGACCTATACGCATTTGAGTGAATAAGCGTAATGGCTCATAAAGTAAACTGATGTAAATGGTTAGAAATAAAAGTGGAATAGAAATTAGAAGAATAGAAATAAAAGAAATTAAAACTTCAGATAACCTATTCATAATAATGTTTATATCGTCCCAGAATCAACATGAATATTCTGTCCAGTTATGGATTTTGCTTCTTCAGAAATTAAAAAAGTTATCATATCAGCGACAGATTCTAAGGCTGTTGGTACTTTAAGAGATGTTCTTTTAAAAATTCTATCTTTCATGTCATCACCAAGAGTTGCACTCATATCTGTATCCATGAAACCTGCAACTAAGCAATTAGATCTAACTCCTCTCTCACCCCATTCTCTTGCGGTATTCTTAGAAAAAGCCTCTAGTGCTCCTTTACTACCTGCATACATCGCAAGACCTTTATAACCTGTATGTACACTTATGGAAGAAACATGGACTATACTACCTTTCACTCGATTATAAATCATATTACGAATGGCATATTTAGTAATGTTATAAGGTGAGAACACATTTACCTCATACATATTTCTCAATCTATCTAGATTTAGATTTGTAATAATATCATCATAGGCAATTGCGGCATTGTTGATAAAACCATGTAAAGGAACAGAATTAGTGATATAGTTTTTAAACAATTGCTCTTGAACCGAATCAGGATCAGCTAGATCAAATGATTTATAAAAAACCTGATTTTCATTTTCGTTCATGAGTTGTTCATACTCAGGCGTTATTTTACGACTAACACCATAAACATTATAACCACTAGCGATTAATGATTTTGCTATGCTTAATCCTACACCTCTTGAACATCCTGTAAGTAATATATTTTTCATTAATTTCTTTTTAATTTTCCTGTACGAGTAGTTTCTAGTGAAGTAACTATTTTGATTTTACGAGGAATCTCATAGGCCTCTAGCGAACCTCGTAAATTTTTCTTTATATCAACCTCATTGATTTGGTCATTAGTTAAAACAACATCAGCACATATCATATTTCCTAATAACGCATTAGGCTTTCCATAAACAAAGCAGCTACCTATGCCATCAATATCTAAAATCTTTTCTTCGACATCATGAGGATTTACCTTATTACCACCTACATTGATCATTTCATTCTTACGTGATACAAATTTGAATACTCCATTATTTTCATCAATCCATTCTATCACGTCTCCAGTATTATACCATTCTTCGTCCGTCTTACCATAATCGCCTGTTAACGTTTTATGTAAAAAAAGCTCATTATTTTCTACTTTAATTTTAGACTGTAAGTAAGGTTTAATCTTAAAATCAGATCCATGCGAGGAGAATATAGTTCCCGCTTCTGTCGAAGCATAAATATTAAAAACACGTGCATTTGGGAAAGCATTTTTAATATTGGCATGTAGTTTTTCGTCAGATTTCTCACCACCTAGGCTTACGCTTCTGATTTTCATTAATGGATCATGAACAGGCAGTAGTAGCCTATAAAAAGTTGGAGTAGCAGAAATGTGTGTTACGGATTGGGATCTCAAAATATTAGTGATATCCTTTTTCCCTTTGCCAAAAACATCAATTAATGGATTAAAATTACAAACCGCTTGTAATAAAACCTGTAATCCAGCCATATGCGTAGGGTTATAGGCAAAACCCCAGATTACATCTGAGTGTTTTTCACTAACTCTTACTTCCCTAAGTAAAGTACTCATAGAATGAACTACTTTTTTGGGTTGACCTGTTGTTCCCGAGGTGAAAATTGTAATCTTAACTTTGCTAGAGTTAATTTTTTCTCGAAACTCCTCAAGAGATGATAACTTAATTGATTTAAAATTTACCTCTTCATTTAAAGAAGCACTAGGGTTTAAAGGATCTATTAAGGTTAAGTCTATCTCATGAACAACCGCCTTAATAAAATTAACTAAAAAGTCTAAAGAATTATTGAAAGCGTAGGCAGTCTTGACAATTCCTTGATTTGAGACTTGAGATAAAAGTTCATCATAGTTTAAAGTAACACCTGATGAATCATCGTAGAATTTTTTTTGGTTACTAGCCATCTATTTGCTTTGCTATTTCTCCTATTGTTTCTACTACACCATTTTCAAAAATATCCACACCTGTCTTTTCTTCAATACGTACAGTTAATTCAGCTAAATCAAATGAATCTAACCCTAGATCATCACGTAAATGTGTTGTATTACTAACTGAGGTAATAGCTTCATCACCTTTTCCTTCTTTAACCTCGTTAATTGATTCTAATATTGCTGAGTTCATAATTTATTAAATATTTCTGGTTCAAAGATAATAGTATTTTGCAGATTACAATTGCAAGCTCCCCAAGATAAACCTACTCCAAAACCTGCTAATAATACATTATTTAATTTAGGCTTATCTATGGAATATTTAGAAGTTATAGCTAGAGGTATGGAAGCAGGCCCAGTATTACCATAATTTTTAACTTCTATGGGAACCATCTCTAACGGCAATTTCATCTTTCTTCTTAAATAATCTACCATAAATTTATTAGCCTGATGCAAAACCATCGCATCTAGGCTTTCTAATGTCCAATTTAATTCAAGTAATGTTTCCTTAAGAAGTTTAGGCACTTTAGTTATGGCAAAATTAAAAACAGACATACCATCCATAAACAAGTCATCTTGCGATCGCGAGCAGCCTTCTTCTGCAGGCTTTGTTATACTAGTTTTGCTGTTACTAGGATTTCTGAAACCTCCTGATGGAACAATAAGACTATCTTTACCGCTACCATCAGCTCGTAAATCAAAATACATTCCATCATTCCCTTTTTGTAATAAAGTAGCTGATCCGGCATCACCAAAAACCAGTCTGGAGGCACGATCTTGTTCATTTACTAATTTAGAAGTAGTGTCACCTGCGAGCACTAGTACTTTATTACAAGCTCCTGTTGAAATAAGTAAACTTGCTTGCATTAAACCGTAGATATAGCCCGAACATCCTAAAGGCATATCTAAACAATAGGTATCCTGAGATAAGCCTAGTTTAGCTTGTAAAATGTGACTACTTTGAGGTAAAACATGATCCCTAGTTTGAGAAACAAAAATTAATCCATCAATATCGTCAGTAGTATCTAATGAATCTAAAATTTTCTTTGCGGCATAAAAACACAAGTCTGAAGATGTAGTATCATCTGCAGCAATATGGACTGAATTTATACCAGTAGTTTTCATGACTTTATCAACCTCTTTATCACCAAAAAGATCTTTTAAATCATCAAATTTTAAAACTTTAGATGGTAAGCTAGAGGCTATGTGAGAAATCTCTATACCTTTTAAAAGTGTTTTCATGTGCTATGCTATTGAATGACCTCCGTCAATTATGTAAGTTTGACCTGTAATCCATCTTGCACCATCAGATAATAAAAATATAGCGAGATTACTAACATCATTAGGAGTCCCGAAACCGAGTGGATAGGTTTTTTCATATTCTTTCATACTGTCTTCTCCTGCTAAGCGCAAATTGTCTATAAACATAGGTGTTTTTACTAGACCAGAAGCAATAGCATTAACACGTATACGTTTTTTTGATAGTTCATTTGCAAGCGACATGGTAATACCATTTAATGCACCTTTTGTGGCTGCATAAATAGAATGACCTTTACTTCCTAGAGAGGTACCATTGATACTACTCATAAAAACTATAGAAGCATTTGATTTAACAAGCTTTTTCTTTAGTAAATAACGCAATAGCTTCAACTGTCCTATCACATTTATATCAAACATACTTTCCATAGTTTCTTCATCAGTTTGAACAAAACCAGAAACCTTTGAAACTCCAGCAGATAAAAAAACAGCATCGTATTTTACATTCTTGTCAAATTTCTCAAAATCTAAATCCTTAGAACTAAAATCAATTGAAACAGTATTCAAAAGATCAGAAGAAACAGTTTTTATTTGTTTGGAAAAAATCTGTTTATCGATAGATCGAGAAACTCCTGTGATAGCTCCACCTAAATTTGATATCTCCTGACACACATCTAACCCCAATCCAGAATTTGCTCCGGTAACAAGAATATTTTTATTTCTGAATAAACTATCGTTGAAAATCATTTCTTGTTTGACACAATTTTAAACAAATCACTAATAGTGTTTGCAGCTCTTATTTCATCTCCAGTTAATTCAATATCATACTCCTCGTCCACCATGCCAATAATAGATAAAGCAATCATACTATCCCATTCATCAAGATCTCTGAAAGTTGTTTCTTGAAGAAATTCTGATTTTTCAGTTTCATCAAATTGCTCTGCAAAATTGTTTATAAAATCATCTATATTCATAAGTTAGGTATTTTTTTTCCAGGAACCCCAAAATAAGTCCTGTTATCCTTAATAGATTTAGTTAATAATGTGGCGGCAAAGATAGTATTTTTATCACCGACTGATTTGTCTTGGACAATCATGCTAGACATATAAAAATTATTGAAATCGCCTATTATAACGTTTCCAGAAATCTGAACTCGTGGCATAAAACAATTAAAATTTCCTATTTTAGAGTCATGCCCAATACCACAACAAGTATTGAAAAAATTGAAGTCCCCTATTTCAACATTAGTAGTAAATACAGTTTGAGTTGCAATAACGTTTCCTTTACCCATTTTGAAATCAAATCCCTTCTCAACTGACGGATGTAAAAGATTAGGAAAGTTGAAATTACGCTTTCGCGAAAGCGTATGAAAAACATTACTAACTACTTCCCTATTTGCAATGCCAAAAGCAATAGATAACTCTTCCTTAACATCGTTCAATAAGGAAATGGAACCATGACAAATTGAGTCGCCGATAATTTGAGTTGGAGTCGCATATGCGTCATCATAAAATCCAATAATCTCCCATTGCAGTTTTTGATCATTTATCGCATTAATCAAATCCCAAATTTCACGAGCTAAACCACTCGCACCTATTATTGCAATTTTCTTCACTTTATACTATCCTTTAAATGGTGAAGTAGTCGCCTGCCCAGAAGTATTTATTCCCTCAGAAATAAATACTTTCCTAATAGTCTTAAAAAGAATTTTCAAATCTAGAAGAAATGACTGATGATCTACATACCAAACATCAAACTTAAATTTTTGTTCCCAACTAATGGCGTTTCTTCCATTAACCTGAGCCCATCCAGTTATACCTGGTTTAACATCATGCCTTCTAGCCTGCTCTTTAGAGTATAATTTCAGGTATTCAGGCAGTAAAGGTCTAGGACCTACAATACTCATATCTCCTTTTAAAACATTCAGTAACTGAGGTAATTCGTCTAAAGAAGTTTTCCTTATTATTTGGCCAATTTTTGTTAGTCTCTTTTCATCTGGTAATAGGTGTCCAGCCTCATCTTTCTTATCATTCATCGTTTTGAACTTGATAATCTTAAAAATTTTTCCTTTTCTACCAGGTCGTAGTTGAGTAAAGAAAGGAGTACCAGAGTTTGATATTGTTAATATGATTGTTACCATTAAAAATATAGGCAACAAGAGCGATATAGCTAGAACTGCTACGAGAATATCAAAAAAAACTTTAATACCGTTTCTATACATTTTGATTAAATTTTACTTGTTCCACTCTATCGACAATTATTTGAACAGAGTTTACGACATCATAATCTTGTAATAGCAATTTCTTGGCATTGTTTGAATACTCCTGATATTTACTACTTGATGACAACAACTCATTGAGAGCAGTTTTGAAACTAATTACATCACCTGCTAAAACTTTCTTACCACATTTATTATACTCTAATATATCTCCAATATCGGTATTAGGATCGGTAGCTGAAAGAACTGGCAATCCCATTTCTAGATATGATAATAATCTTGATGGAAAATTGGGGATTAAGAAATTCTTATTTAGAAGAATTAGACCTATATCACAAGATGACAACAGTTTATCATATTTTTCTTTTGGAAGAAATTTAAGAAGAGTTACATGATCACTTTTATTTTGATCACACCAATTTTTCAATTTCTGATATTCTGAACCGCTACCTACAATTAAGTAATGAACATTTTCTAATTTTACGTTTTCTAATATCTCGATCAAAAAGTCGATCCCTTGAGGTATTCCTAAGTTACCACCATAAACTAGGATACTCTTGTCTAAAGGTAATTCGTAATCTGCTCTTATAAGCTCCCTATCCTTTGAAGAAATAGTTTGTATAATCGGTTCAATACTGTTAGGATTAACATGTATTTTATCGGTAGAGACATATTTGTGATATTCTTTGATAAAATTCACATTTGCAGGTGACATACAACCTATGTGATCTGAAATATTGTAAAGCTTACGTTCTATCGATTTAAAGTATTTATGTAGAATGCCATCTTTTTTCATCATCTTCATATCAATTGCATTTTGAGGAAAAATATCCTTCAACAACAAATATGTATGGGAATTCATAGAGTGCTTCAATTTTCTTACCGTAGAATATAAAGTTATAGGCGGTGTTGAATAGAGAATCACGTCAAATTTCTCTCCAGAAAGATTACTATTAATAGCTCTAAGAAACTGTCTTCCTATCAAGAGCATTCCTAATCCTTTTTCAATGAAATTAGTTTTTTGAATATTTAAAGTTCGTACATGTAAATTTGTAAAACCCTTTTCTACTTCAATTTTAGCACTATTAGAATCTCTTCTTTCAACGGGAGTTACTGCTGTCACATGATGTCCCTGTGATACAAATTCCCTGAGAAGATCAGTATAAATACCTCTATCTGAAAGAGAGTTAACTTTTACTAAAGAAAGAAATAAAATTTTCAAAATAGAATTAATTATATTTTCTCCATACTACACGATTAACATAATCTGTATAACTTAAAATAATTCTCACCACCTTCTCACTAACATTAGGCATAGAATAATCTGCAACTAGTCGCATATTTCTTTTTTCGTCAATCTTTTGCAATTGAACATGCTCTAATGCTTGTAAAATGCGCTCTTTTTCGAGACCTACCATCATGACTGAACCTTCTTCCATAGCCTCAGGGCGTTCATGTGCTTCTCTTATGTTCAGTGCTCTAAAATTTAAAATGCTTGATTCTTCTGAAATCGTGCCACTATCAGAAAGCACTGCATACGCATTAGCCTGTAAGTGATTGTAATCATTAAAACCTAAAGGTTTCAAAAACCTAATATTTTTATGTAATGTCAGGTCAGCCTCATCTATTCTATTTTTTGTTCTAGGATGTGTAGAAAATATTATGGGGTAGTCATATTTTTCAGCAATTGTATTTAAAGTTTCAAATAGATTGTAAAAATTCCTATCACTATTAATGTTTTCTTGTCTATGAGCAGATATTACAAAGTATTTACCTTTTTCTAAGTTTTGATTTTTTAAAACATCAGATGCTTTTATGGCATCCATATAATGATTTAATACCTCAAACATAGGTGAGCCCGTTTTGATAATTCTATCGGCCGGTAATCCTTCTTTCAATAAATATTCTCTGGCAATATCGCTGTAGGTCAAATTAACATCTGCAGTATGATCAACGATCTTTCTATTAGTTTCTTCTGGAACTCTTTGATCAAAACATCTATTTCCAGCTTCCATGTGAAATATCGGAATCTGGCGTTTTTTTGCAGGTATAGCACATAAACAGCTATTAGTATCTCCTAATACTAAAAATGAATCTGGTTGAAGATTTTCTAATAACTCATCAATTTTAATCATGATGTTCCCAACTGTCTCAGCGGCATTTTTACCAGCAGCCTCAAGAAAATAATCTGGCTTGCGCAGTCCTAAATCATCAAAAAATATTTGATTTAATTCATAATCATAATTCTGGCCTGTATGAATTAAGATATGTTCTACAGCAGGAGAAGCGTCCAGAGCTGCAAGAACTCTAGCTAACCTAATTATTTCTGGCCTTGTTCCTACTACAGTAGCAACTTTTAATTTATTCATAACTATTTTAATTTGATTGATTTAGGTTAAAATACAGACCCTGCAGCAGGTGTCACTGATAACCGAATACAAATATAAATACTCTTAGTTTAAAAGAACTAAATTATCCCTTAAACAGTTTCAAAATAAGTGTCAGCGTCTTCTGGATTGTATGGCTCATTGATCCAAAAGTTAGTATATAGAATATCATCTCCTACATTTTTAATATTGTGAGTGTACCATATAGGCATATCAACATAAGCCGGCTCATCACCATCTAAATAAAAATCCAATGTTTCATCAGTACCTATCTTACGTAATTGTATTAAAGCCTTACCCTTGATTACCGCAAAACGCTCAATTTTTCTAGTATGGTAGTGGTTTCCTCTGGTTATTCCAGGAACTGTAGTAGAAAAAGAAACTTGACCACCTATTCCTAGTCTAATAATTTCAACAAAAGCACCGCGATCATCTTTGTGCTGAGTAAATTTTACAGGAAAATGATTTTCTATATCCATATAACACCTAAAAGTATTAAACAAATTATAATCAAAATCTGATTCTAACACAGGAACCTCTCCATTCTCCATGTATACCTTCTTGTAATACAGAAACTTGTCTAAAAGCTCAGACACCTTTGCCTCTGCAGTGTGTTCAACACGTAACAAATGATTGTCAATTTTATTTTCAATTTGATCT
>NZ_MAAX01000033.1 GCF_002162835.1 Nonlabens dokdonensis | reverse complement strand
GTTGTTTTTGTAAAGCGGATTCTTTTTGACGTTTGAAGTACCATATATAAGCAACATTTAAACCAATTATCAATAAGGCAAGCAGTACGACATATAGAACAATCGCTCCTGTAGTTAAATAGTATGGTCTAGCTATAGTAAATTCCTGTTTAGCTATATTTTTACTCATTACAGTATTCACTCGAGATTTAACCTCAAAAATATAATCGCCATAACTCAAATTTTTGAATCTTACTTCACTTAATTTAGTCCAGTTGCTCCATTCATCGTACTGACCGACTAATCTATATTTATATTCAATATTGCTTAAAGTGTTGTAATAAGGTGATGAAAAGCTAACTTCTGTGATATTATTTGAGTAAGGAATTTCATTAGGATTTTCTTTGTTAAGCGCTACTGCCTTATTCTTTTCATATCGTTTTATTGAATTGATATATACTTTATGTTCTTTATTATATTTATAATCCTCTTGAACGGTAGTATAGCCATATGAGGTTCCTATCAAGTAAACTTTAGACCCTACTTTAGTTAAATTTTCATACCCTATTTTTTCTCTTCTTAGATCAAAGGTTAAAGGAATACTTTCAATTTCATAATTTCCATTTATGTCTTCTATATTAATCTTGTGAATTCCCTGCATATTAAATAGCCATAGATAACCATTGTTCTGAATAAAAGTTCCTGATGTATATATATTGGGACTAACTAAACTACTTAGCTCCATATTTTTCTCAAACTTACTTTCTGGCTCTTGTTTGATATAAATGGCTCCACGTTTAGAAAATAATAATCTACCTTTATAAACAGTTATATCAGAGCCTATTCCTTTACCCAATTCTTCAATTTTATAAGGCTCTATTAATTGATTAAAGTTGTTATCAATTTTTAAGTGAAATAACCCTTTATACTCATGATTCACAAATACATCTGAATCATAAATAACAACATCTTTAGAGCTTATATCAAATCCATCAATCTTATTTCTAAACTCCCATTTATCAGCGTTTGATTCAATCACTTGTAACCCTTTATAAGTTCCTACGAGTATTAAATCATCATGATTAGGTATAGAAAGAACTTCCCATGCTCCTGAAGTTTTTTCTATATAGTTAACTTTATCTTTTTCAATTTCAAAAACGCCTAAGTGATGGCTACAAAAAAGTGATTCACCTATTTTGTCTATAGACCAGACTTGACCTTGTGTGCCTTCTATAAAAATAAAGTCATCCTTTAAAGTCTCCTTATAGAAAAGTCCTTGAT
Source organism: Nonlabens dokdonensis (assembly GCF_002162835.1). GTDB lineage: Bacteria > Bacteroidota > Bacteroidia > Flavobacteriales > Flavobacteriaceae > Nonlabens > Nonlabens dokdonensis_B. The sequence goes on along the minus strand of NZ_MAAX01000033.1, from coordinate 1,036 downwards.
TAGTTCCTATATACAAGAAGTCGTCATCCTGAAAAGACGCATATACAGTTCCTAAATCACCATCTTTATCATGAAACATTTTATATGGAGAATCAATATTTATAGAACTGATACCGTTATCTAGTCCTATCCAAACATTTTGTGCACTATCCTCAAATACATACAGACAAGTATTATTGAGCAATCCATCACTTTGATTCATTGTGTAGTTAACCTCACCTGCAAGGTTCATAGATATTACTCCGTGAGATATAGTGCCCAACATGAGAGTCTCGTCACTTAGTAAAGAGGCACTGTAAACAGTAATTTGTTCATCAAATTGTGAAGCGGCAATCTTAGTAACCTTCTCACCATCAAACTCATATATATCCGCCTTTTGAGTAACAATATGAATCTTTGAATCAAATTCATAAACAAGAACTATAGTTTCACTTTTAAAGAATTCTACTGCTCCTAGTAATTTAGATTCTCCATCAACTACTTGAAATAACCCTACTCCTAATACATGGTAGTAATAAGAATCTCCTACTTCAAAAAATTTATTAATTTCAGATTGCTCAGCTATTTGAGTTACCTCACCATTTTCTTTATTGTAAGAATAAACATGACTTAGCGATTGAAAAAGTATATAATCATCTCTTGCAATGATATTCCAGAATTGCTCGTCTTCTTGTAATTCAAATTTTGAACTTTCTACAATAGAAGTATATGATAAAGTACCAGTAGCATCATGCTCCCAAAACCCAAAATCCATATAACAACCTGTATAAATACGGTCACCTTGAGTTTTTACAGATCGCATTATACTTTCATTAGGCGTTTGATATAATGTCCATTGTGATCCATTATATTCTAGCAGCCCTTTATTATTTGCAACATAAATAAAATGATCATCAGATTCACTGATCATCCAGTTTTGATTACCAGCCTTGTAAGTAGACGGCTCATAATTATTAAGTGAAGGTAACTCTTGCGCAGTACTCAAAACTGCACAGAAAAATGTCAAAAAAGAAATAAGATGCTTCAAAAGGATTCA
>NZ_MAAX01000203.1:2621-2764 GCF_002162835.1 Nonlabens dokdonensis | reverse complement strand
ACATCTAATTGATGAAAAGTTTACTGATAACACGCCACCTTTTTTAGAGGATGGAATTGTTAACAAAGAGGTGTTTGGAGATTTAATGCATGATATGATGGCGGTAAATCGGAGTATCGAAGTATACATGCTTGGGAAAGATG
>NZ_MAAX01000203.1:0-2614 GCF_002162835.1 Nonlabens dokdonensis | reverse complement strand
TCTGTATTCGGTAGTACTAGAACATGACCCTAGTGAACCTTCAAAATATGTGGACGTTGAACCGATCAAAGATTTATTAGCTAGTGGAGGAAAAGGTTTTTGTTTGGGAGATGATCCTAGACATCCAGAAGAAAGGAAAATATTTTCGGTGGCACCTTTTCAGAATGATATTAAAGATGGATACATATATATCATCTTATCTGGTGAAGCCTATCAAACAGCTAGTGCAAATATTTTTAGTAGGTATATAAAGAGTTTTGGATTAGGCGCAATTGGTCTTACTACTTTTTTTACCATGTTAATCGGATTAGGAGCTATTTGGTTTTTAACTAAAAACTTAAGAAAAATAACTTTAGTAGCTAGAAGGTTCAAAGAAGGAGATCTTAATGCTCGAATTGATAATCCTGAAGATACTGATATAGCAGTTTTTGCTCATGCCTTTAATGACATGGCAGATACCATTAACCAAAATTTAGAAGAGATAAAGAAAGTAGATGAGTTACGTAGACAGCTTGTTGCAAACGTATCTCATGACTTAAGAACTCCATTAGCAATATTAAAGGGCTATGCAGAGACATTACAAGATAAAAGTGATAGTCTCAGTAAAGAAGAGTCTCAGAAGTATCTTGGAGTGATTAGTTCAAATAGCGATAAGTTGACTAATCTAGTAGAACAACTTTTTGAATACAGTAAACTAGAAGCAAAACAAATAGAACCACTAAAGGAACCTTTCTCTATTACGGATTTATGTTTAGATTTAGTTTCAAAGTATCAAATCCTAGCAGATGATAAGAACATTACGTTATCATTAAATGTATTTCAAAACAAAAACATAATCGTGTTCGCTGATATAAGTTTGATAGAAAGAGCACTACAAAACTTGCTTGACAACGCTTTAAAGTTTACACCTGAAAATGGTTGGATTACTCTTAAGCTTAATGAACACAATAATAATTGTAAAATAAGTATTAATGATTCTGGAGCAGGGATTTCTGAAGTGGATCAACATACCATATTTGATAGGTTCAAACAATCTCACGCAAACTTCGATGGAAAAGGAGCTGGATTAGGGTTGGCAATAGTTAAAAAGATAATTGAATTACATAATTCAACAATTCATGTGTTGAGTGAAAAAGGAAAAGGAAGCTCTTTTACATTTCAGTTAACACAGTCAATTGAATAATCATGGTTGCAAAACAATTTTAAAGATATTACTTCTCTATCTCTAAATAAAAGGAGCTTTAGAATTGCTTTATAATCGGTTAAGAAAAAAAAAGTAAAAAAACTTTGAAATGTATACATTTGATTTTAAGTAATTTAGTAATTATTTTAAAAAAACTTTGATTTTTTTCTTTAAAAAGTTTGGTTGGTAAAAGAAAGTGTCTGTATATTTGCAACCGCTTAGGAAAACAAGTAGTGTTGAAATAAGCAAATGTTCTTCAAAAAAGGCTAGAAAATCAATAGATAAATCGTGAAGATTTGGTGTTAGATTTTAGTTTTAAAACTTTGAAGATGTTCATTGAGATATTGATTGACAAAATTACAATACGAATAGTGATGTATTGTGATGACCAAAAATAAAATAAGCACAAAGCTAATTAAGTCGATTTATTTAATATCATATTAAATGATCTTTAAAAAGATTCGACGATGAAGAGTTTGATCCTGGCTCAGGATGAACGCTAGCGGCAGGCCTAACACATGCAAGTCGAGGGGCAGCATATCTAGCTTGCTAGATGATGGCGACCGGCGCACGGGTGCGTAACGCGTATACAATCTGCCTATCACTGAGGGATAGCCCGAAGAAATTTGGATTAACACCTCATAGTATTATTAAATCGCATGGTTTATTAATTAAAGGTTACGGTGATAGATGAGTATGCGTCCTATTAGCTAGATGGTAAGGTAAAGGCTTACCATGGCTACGATAGGTAGGGGTCCTGAGAGGGAGATCCCCCACACTGGTACTGAGACACGGACCAGACTCCTACGGGAGGCAGCAGTGAGGAATATTGGACAATGGGCGCAAGCCTGATCCAGCCATGCCGCGTGTAGGAAGACGGCCCTATGGGTTGTAAACTACTTTTGTATAGGAAGAAATCTTTTTACGTGTAAGAAGTTGACGGTACTATAAGAATAAGCACCGGCTAACTCCGTGCCAGCAGCCGCGGTAATACGGAGGGTGCAAGCGTTATCCGGAATCATTGGGTTTAAAGGGTCCGTAGGCGGGCTGATAAGTCAGTGGTGAAATGCAGGGGCTTAACTCCGGCACTGCCATTGATACTGTTAGTCTTGAATTATTGTGAAGTGGTTAGAATATGTAGTGTAGCGGTGAAATGCTTAGATATTACATAGAATACCAATTGCGAAGGCAGATCACTAACAATATATTGACGCTGATGGACGAAAGCGTGGGTAGCGAACAGGATTAGATACCCTGGTAGTCCACGCCGTAAACGATGGTTACTAGCTGTTTGGTACAATTGAGTACTGAGTGGCCAAGCGAAAGTGATAAGTAACCCACCTGGGGAGTACGTTCGCAAGAATGAAACTCAAAGGAATTGACGGGGGCCCGCACAAGCGGTGGAGCATGTGGTTTAATTCGATGATACGC
>NZ_MAAX01000012.1 GCF_002162835.1 Nonlabens dokdonensis | reverse complement strand
ATGTACAGGTCAAACATATAATTTTGCTGGTGCAACTTTGTTAAGTGGTACTCCAGGTAACGTAGGGGCGAGGTATAGATTTCCATCTGTTAGACCTGGGGTCGATGCAATTATTGAGATTACTCAAAGATCTGCGGGAGCTACCTTAAGTAGTATTGATAATGCTACCGGTGATGCTAACGCTTGGCAACCAGTTATTAATTATACTGCTGGTTCTAACGGTGACCTTACAATAAGTTTTAGAGTTGAATTAGTAGAGTCTTCTAACAACGCGATTCCAGCTACTGTAGAAAGAATAGGTGGATTTATTCAAGATATAGATAGCGATGGATCTGGAAGGACTCGTGAATTTTATCGACTTACTAATCTTGTTGGATACTCTTTAAACGAACCTACTAATGTAATAGCAACCGATTTACCTGGTGGAATTACTCAATTTAGAGCTAATGGAACAGGTTCTGCTCCTACTGAGCCAATTGATACGGATCCTAGATATAAAGTCTTCTTTCAACGCCAAGATGTTAATCAATTCAATTATGTAATTGGTGTAACTAAAAACATAAATACAGCTCAAAGTAGATTTTATAGTGTTCAGTTTGATGAGTGTGTTATCGATGATTTTGGGTCAAATCCTACTATTGTAATATTAAACGCTCCTGATCAAGATGGAGATACTATTCCTAATTATTTAGATGATGATTCTGATGGTGACGGTTGTAGTGATACGGTAGAGGCTGGTTTTATTGACGCTTTCGCGAAAGCGGACGAGGATGGAATCCTTGGAAATGCTGCTCCAGAATCCGTTGATGGTGATGGATTAGTTACTTCTGGAGAAATGGGTCAAGGTTATACTTCTCCGACAATGACTGGTACGACGACTTTTGACTTTTTAGATCCATCAATTAATGTTGCTTGTTCTACAACTATAGAAGTTACCAAGACTAGTTCATTCAATCCTGCTACAGGGGTAATTTCTTATACATATGAAGTAGAAAATACTGGTTCAAATTTTGCTTTTGATGTTAATGTTGTTGAGAATTTAGGAACTTTTACTGGTGATAATACACCTGTTCCAGTTCCAACTTACAGTTCTGGTGGTACAGATGAGGATGGTCAAGGAGATGCATTAGATTTAAGACCTGGAGCTACATTAACTTTTACAGCTTCTTATACCGTTAATCAGAATGATATTGATAATGGACAGGTTAATAATCAGGCTACCGCAAGTGCTATTGATGATAATGGAGATAATATTTCAGACATCTCAGACGATGGTAATGATGGTGATGGAAATGTTGAAGATGATGTAACAGAGACTGTTATACCACAGAACCCAAGTTTAATAGTAACTAAAAATCAAATCTCAGGTCCTTCACCAGTAACTGCTGCAAACCAAGTTATTACTTATAGTATTGTTGTTACTAATAATGGAAATGTAAGTATTAATAATGTAGCTGTAGTAGAAACTTATCCAGGCTCTGGTGCAGGAACTTTAAGTGGTGCGACTGAAAGCTTGACAGCAAATGGTATATTAGAGGTCGGTGAGACTTTTACCTATGAGGCTACTTACACAGTCACTCAGGCTGATGTTGATGCAGAAGCTACTTTAACAAATAGTGTATTGGTTACCAGTGATGAGGCTCCTACACCACCAGCTGCTACAGCTGATACTCCGGTGTTATTTATAGCTCTTGAAATAGGTGATGTAACTGTAGTTGAAGATGGTGGTAGTGCAACGGTTCCTGTTAGCATTAGTAACCCAAGTGCGGAAGATACAATAGTAAATATAACTACAGTAGACAACAGTGCTGAAGATCCAGCAGATTATACAACAACAACGGTTACAGTTACTATTCCTGCTGGCCAGACTACTGTAAATGTTTCTGTTCCTATTATCAATGATGCTGTTAATGAGCCTGTTGAAAATTTCACCGTTAATGGAACAGTTGTTAGTGGTAATACGAGTGATTCTTCCGATTCTGGTATTGTTACTATTAATGATGATGATGCTCCTGATCTTGGTTGTGTAAGCGATCAAACCTTTGACTGGTCAACTAGTGGTTGGAATTCGGGAGAAACTTCTAATAGCTATACTGTAAATGGAGCTCAACTTCTATTTACAGCTGCTCCTCCTACAGGAGGTTCTTTTACAGGTGGTTCTCCTGCTGTTGCTCCTTTTTACCAGGGAGATTTGGCAGTTACTGATGACCAGTTGATCTTAGCTTCTTTAGCTTCTGATTTGGATGGTGGATCGATTGATTTAACAGTCGATTTAGGAACCTCTCAAGTAGGTTTGGAAGGCGTCAATTTTTCATTATTTGATATAGACGGAGGAAATAATGGATCAACGGTTAATTATCGTGAATCTGTTACTGTTCAGGGATTTTTGAATGGTGCGCCAGTTAGTCCTATACTATTAGGTTCTAGTATACATACGATTACTGGAAATGTAGTAACAGCTGATGCAGTTGAAGTTCCCGCTTCAGGCTCTGCTTCTTCAGATGGTGTAGTAAGTGTTTATTTCACAAGCCGTGTTGATCAGGTAGTTGTTAGTTTCACTCTAGTTTCCGGAGCCACTTATACTGGTAGTTCATCACCAGGTTTTAGTATGTACGATGTTAGTTTCTGTACATTGCCATCCTTTGAAGTAGGAGATGTAACAGTAGCCGAAGATGCAGGAACAGCAAGTGTACCAGTAAGTATAGCTAATCCAAGCAGTGTAGATACAGTAGTAAGCATTACGACAGTAGACAACACAGCAGAAGATCCAG
>NZ_MAAX01000019.1 GCF_002162835.1 Nonlabens dokdonensis | reverse complement strand
AGGTTCTGTAAATTATTGCCAAGAGAAGAGTTAAGAATCCGTTTTAATGGTTTTTAACGTCACTTGGCAATAGTTTTTCTAGTGAATTACAAACATAGGATGTAACTTTGCTTAGATAAAACAAAGTTTAACTAACGTGGTTTTCTTCGAAAAAACTCTAACGAACCTTCTTTTAACAGGTAATGAAACACTTTTTATTAACAGGTAATGAAACACTTTTTATGCGAGGATGCAGGAGGTAGGCGTAATGTGTGTGAAAATGATATGATTCTTTAAATTACAGACTACAGTTACCGTCTACAATATCTTGTTTTATTGGATTATAACCATTAAATAGCGTTTCTAAATCTCCTACCAAGCCATTATTTGTTATTATTAAATTATTTAAAGTACAATAATTTGCCAACTGTGTATTAAATTGGATACGTAATACTCCTCCAATAGATGTTAAATTATCTAGTCCTTGTAAGCTTACTAAATCAGCTTGTCCACTCCCAAAAATATCTCCAACTAATGTGAAATTTTCCGCTATAGATGTTAGAGTATTTAGCCCTTCTAAGTTCGGTAATTTATTAGTATCAATGTATACAGTACCACCAATAGAGGTTAAAGCATCAAGACCATTTAAATTAGTTAAAATAATGTTTCCATCAATAGAGAAATTACCATTTACATTTGTTAATTTATTTAACCCTTCTAAATCAGTGAGGTGAGGATTTTTATTAATTGCTAAGCGTTCTTCTACACTAGTTAAATTATCTAATCCTTTAAGGGTTTCAAGGCTAGATCTTCCAATTTCAGCACCTCCAGTTAGAAACAGACCTGATATTAAAAGGGTACCAACACTTTCTAAGTTCTCTAACCCTCTTAAATCTGTTCGAAAGGAAACTCGAGTTTCTAATGTTCCAGTAATGGTCATAAATTGCTCGGCTGCATCTAGTTTTTCTTGAGAATCAATGAGATAGTCTCCATTGTAAATTTTCACATCATCTGGATCCGTATTATTTAACACATAGTCTTCTGGTTGAGTACCTTTAACCATAGATACGTTAGGGTTTCCTAAGCCATCACCATCTAAATCTTGATACCATGTCATTGTTGTGATATCATTATCATCTGAACAACTTACGTTAGAGGCAATAGATAAAAATGCAAAAAAAATGGTAAATAAAGTTTGTTTTTTTCCTGTTTTAAAAGCTAAAATCATAATGATCTTTTTTTTGTGCAAAGAAAAGGATTAGTAAACATGTACGCCGAGAATTAAGAAAACCTTAACTTGAGAGGCTCCTTTTTTACTGGGGGCTTCTAAAAATTAATCCCTTGTCAATGAGTTGAAGGCATCGTAGTTGGCAGCATCTAAATTTCTTTCAGTACCTATTGTTATCTACATGCAAAAGTACCTGGAGTAAAGAAAAAAGATGGTAAGATACAAACCCAGTTTGTTCCATGAGCAGGTAGTGGATTTACTTTGCTCTTTGAAGCCTTATCTAAGTTATTAATAGAGAACGAAATGCCTATTAACAAGGCAGCTAAAGTGTTAAAAGTATATCCTGGTAGGATAACTATATTTAACTACTGGATAGCTAGAGCTCATGATGCAGATATAATAGAAAATATGACACAAGTAGGTTTTGGCAAAACTTCCACCAAAAAAGGACATCATTATATAACCACTATGATAGATTTAAAAGAACGTAGGGTATTGTATGCTTGCCAGGGAAAAGATTCGGGTTGTATAAATAAGAGCGTTAAATATCTGCAAGAAAACAAGTAGACACCGAGAAAATCAAACAAGTGTGTATTGATGTGTCTCCTGCCTTTATCTCTGGTTGTGGAACTTATTTACCTAATGCAGCTATAACATTTGATAAGTTCCATGTTATCAAAGAAGTAAATAAAGCTATGGATGAACTCAGAAAACACGAAAGACAAGGGAACGAACTCTTGAAAGGTTATAAGTACACGCTGTTAAAGAATAAGCTAACTCCCAAACTCAAACAAGAAAGAAACTTGCTGTTAGAATACTATCCTAGGCTAAGGGAAGGCTACAGACTTAAACAACTCTTTAGAGACTTTAGGCTTGATCTATGGTAATACCAAAAAAGATCCTCCTCTGAATAACAGAAAAGATTTGGATTTTTTGATTTCAGATAAAGAACGTGAAAAAAGAGAGCTAATAGATACTATAGAGAAAATGTTTAATCTAAGTTCTACAGTTAGCAAGTGTATAGAAATTTTTGTGTGGATGATGTGGCAGGAAAATTTTATACTCTTGTGGAAAGTTAACGAGAATGCTTAGAAAAAGATTACAACGAACATTTCCTCGAATACGAGAGTTTTAATAATATCTAAAAGGTTAGCTTTTTTTGGCGCTGGCAAGCGATGGATAATTGTGTTTAAAAATAAATGCATAAAACATTTAAATTTTTAAAAAGAAATCGAGCGTTTGGCAGCTTAGCCGCATCAGCTCGCTAATAATTCTAAAGATTGAGAATCTTTAGAATTATCCCGTACATAACGGCAAATTATAGCTACAAATGTAAAACGTGAGGTTTAATCATAAACACCTTAAAAGAAATATTAATGACCCCAGTAGCTAATATTGCTATGAAATAGAATCACTGTGTAAAATAGAACAGAAAAAGTTCTATTCACCGTTTCGCTCATATAATATATTTGTACTATAATGTTCTGCGCTATGAACGGTGCTTAAAACCAAATAAAATCAGCTAAAATTTTGAACTAATTTTGTTTGAGGATTTTCAGAGTACATCGATCCAGATTTTACTATAGCAAAAGCCTGTTTTATA
>NZ_MAAX01000082.1 GCF_002162835.1 Nonlabens dokdonensis | reverse complement strand
CAAAAAACTTGCGCTGTACCTCTGTAATTCCATCTGTATCAAAACGCAGGTTGTCCCATGGATTTGCATTGCTTACCATGTACCATCGTGTAGCATCGGCACCAAATTTTCCTAGGGTTTCAAATGGATCTACTCCATTGCCTAGACGCTTAGACATTTTCTGTCCGTTTTTATCGAGTACGAGTCCATTAGAAACGACGTTTTTGTAAGCCACGTCATCACTGATCATAGTTGCGATGGCGTGAAGTGTATAGAACCATCCACGCGTTTGGTCCACACCTTCGGCAATAAAATCTGCTTTATTCAAGCCGTTTTCTACAGCTTCTTTATTTTCAAAAGGGTAGTGCCATTGTGAATATGGCATGGATCCTGAGTCAAACCATACATCTATAAGATCTGCCTCGCGAGATAGTTTTTCTCCAGATTTACCTACTAAGAAAATCTGATCGACTACATTTTTATGAAGATCTACCAAGTCATAGTTTTCCTCACTCATGTCTCCAGCCTTAAACCCATCAAACGGATTAGACGTCATGAATCCAGCGGCGATGGATTTCTCGATTTCGGCAACGAGTTCTTCTATAGAGCCTATGATCATTTCTTCGGTTCCTGTCTCGTTTCTCCATATAGGTAGTGGAATTCCCCAAAAACGTGAACGCGATAAGTTCCAGTCGTTTGCATTTGCCAGCCAGTTACCAAATCTTCCTTCTCCAGTAGATTTAGGTTTCCAGTTAATGGACTTGTTGAGCTCGTGCATGCGGTCTTTAAACTCGGTCACTTTTATAAACCAACTATCTAGCGGATAGTATAATACAGGCTTATCAGTTCTCCAGCAATGTGGATAACTGTGGACATATTTTTCTACTTTAAAAGCACGATTCTGTTCTTTTAAGGCAATAGCGATGTCGACATCTACAGAGCGTTCTGGTGCTTCACCATCGGCAAAATATTCGTTCTTTACATATTTACCACCTACATCAGATAACTCATCTCTAAATTTTCCTTGAAGCGTTACTAGCGGAACTGGGTTTTGATTTTCATCTAGAACCAACATTGGAGGAATAGGTGGATTTGCTTGTTTAGATACTAGCGCATCATCTGCTCCAAAAGTCGGTGCGGTGTGTACGATTCCTGTTCCGTCTTCAGTGGTTACAAAGTCTCCTGCGATTACTCTATAAGCATCTTGTGCGTTTTCATACGGTTGTGCATATGGCAACAACTGCTCGTATCTTAAATTTACCAGATCAGTTCCTTTACAAGAGCCTAATAACTGATAAGGAATTTTTTTATCACCTAATTTGTATTCTAGTTTCGCTTTCGCGAAAGCGTCACCACTAAGAGCCTCGTACTTTTTACCAAACTGATAGCTTACCAGTTTCTCTGCAAGAATGACTTGCATAGGCTCGCCAGTATATTGATTAAAAGTCTCTACAAGGACATAATCAATTTTAGGACCTACAGTCAATGCTGTGTTAGACGGTAAGGTCCATGGAGTAGTGGTCCAAGCTAGGAAAAATACTTCTCCACTCGTTTCAAAAGGTAATTTTGAAGGGTCTTCTACTTTAAATTGTGCCGTTACTGTTGTGTCGGTCACATCTTTATAACAGCCAGGCTGGTTCAGTTCGTGTGAGCTCAAACCGGTTCCTGCCGCTGGAGAATACGGCTGGATGGTGTAACCTTTATAAAGCAAATCTTTAGAATAGATTTGTTTCAATAACCACCAAACACTTTCCATGTATTTAGGCTTGTAGGTGATATATGGATCTTCCATATCTACCCAGTAACCCATGTCATCAGTAAGCTTGCTCCAGATGTCGGTATATTTCAACACGGCATCTTTACAAGCTTGATTGTAATCTTCTACAGAGATTTTAGTGCCGATATCTTCCTTAGTAATTCCAAGTGCTTTTTCTACACCTAATTCTACAGGAAGACCGTGCGTGTCCCATCCTGCTTTACGATTCACTTGAAAACCTTGCTGGGTTTTAAAACGACAGAATAAATCCTTGATCGTTCTTCCCATAACGTGGTGGATACCAGGTAATCCATTTGCAGATGGTGGTCCTTCAAAGAAAATAAAAGGTTCATTTCCCTCACGAGTCGTCATCGACTTGTTAAAAATGTCATTTTCCTTCCAGAAGTTTTTGATGCGTTCATCTACTTCAGGTAGGTTCAATCCTTTGTATTCGTTGAATTTATTACTCATTGCACTAGTGTTTTAAAGCTGGCAAAAGTACGGAAAAGGCATGAAAAAAGCGCTGATTGAGTGCAGCGCTTTGGAGGTTTTAATAAAATCTAGTATTTGTGAAGTTTTATAGACAGTACAATTGGTTACAGCTATTAAAAACTACTAGATAAAATGAGTTTTTAGCTTACCACAATCTCCACCACAAAACCTTCATGGCTTCTTAAATTCATCACTTTGCCATCTTCAAAGATGAGGTATTGACCTTTGATGCCTTTTAGTTTTCCTTTGTGTTCAGGAGTTTTGGCAAGATTGACGCTCGTTACTTTTTTAGGGTATTCTAAGACAGGAAAATTGATTTGCCATTCTTTTTCGTTATCGAGAATGTATTCTTGGGCTTTTTTAGGTATGTATTGTAGTAAGTTTTCGCGGCAGCGTAATAAATCCTCATCTACAACATCATTAGTTAGCATTTTACGCCAATTGGTTTTATCGGCTACGTGGTCTTTTAGGGCAACTTCAGCAATTCCTGCGAGGTAACGGTTGGGCGTTTCTAGAATTGCTACTGCTTCATGAGCGCCTTGATCGATCCATCGAGTAGGTACTTGTGTTTTGCGAGTTACTCCTACTTTTATATTACTACT
>NZ_MAAX01000103.1 GCF_002162835.1 Nonlabens dokdonensis | reverse complement strand
GTTTAAGATAGTCTTCTTTCCATAAAATGTTAAGCTGTTCTCCACCCTTTAAATCATTTTTTGCATACCGGTTAAACATTTTATCTAAGTTGATCTTTTCCTTTATGCTATCGGGCACACGATCTGTGCGGTCTATTTTCCTTTGAAATTTTTTATTTCTTTTTTGAATTTTTTGAGCAGCACTCATGTAGAGTTCTCCGTTTATACAATTTGTGAGATCATCATAATAACCTTTAAAAGTACCTTCTATCTTAGATTTACCGTTGAGTCTCCTCATACTACCGTCAAAATATACATTACAAAAAGTAGTTTCGGCCATATTAGACTTAGTGTAAATTAATTCCACTTCTCTAAATTCTAGATTGTTTTTTCTATCATCATAGCGTCCCACGATTCTTGATTTCGTCTCATGTTCACCGTTCAAATCTGTATAGGAAAAACCATAAATCTTACCTTCTGATTCCTTGAAATCTAATTTATAAGGTATCAACGAGCTATCTGGTAATTTAAGAAGGCCTAAATATTCAAACTCTTGTCCACTTGCAGAAACAGCGCACAACAATAGTATTATCAAGGTAAATTTGGACATGTTTTTTTTATATATATTTGAGTAAATATAACTAACTAAATTTTTATTTATGAAAACAAAATTAACTCTTGTACTAATGAGCCTATTTATGATGATAGGTAGTTTTGCTTATGCTTCTTTCCCAGTAGAAAGACAAGTAACGACTAAGGTGGTACAACTTGAGAATGGCACTACTATGGAGGAAACCTCAACTTCATTAACAACGCCTGCAGCTGTTGTATGGTCTGAAGATCAAACTATCGCCACTTTGCTTTTTGTATTCCTATGGCCATTTGCTGCACATAGATGGTTCTTGCGCAGTCCTATTGGCTGGAATATTTTGTTTATACTTACATTTGGAGGTCTTGGTATATGGGCTTTAGTAGACCTTATAGACATACTTACTGGTAATTATCCTGGACTATAAAAGGATTTCATAAAATTATAAAAGCTCGTTAAGGTAATCCTTAACGAGCTTTTTTACTTTAAATAGTAATTACAATTATAACATAGAGTTGATAGCAAGCTCATAACTCTTTAAACCAAATCCACTTATCACACCTTTACAATGTTTTGATATATAAGAGACATGTCTAAATTCTTCTCGATTCATCACATTAGAAATATGTACTTCAATTACAGGAACAGAAATTCCAGCAACAGCGTCACCTATAGCTATAGAAGTATGTGTAAATGCGCCAGCATTACATACCACAGCATCAAAACCTTCCTTTTGAGCCATATGTAGCTTATCGATAAGCGCTCCTTCAGAATTAGATTGAAAATAACCCAATTCCATTTCCTGAAATTTAAATTGCAGTTCACTGAAATACTCGTCAAAAGTTTGTGAACCATAGATTTCTGGCTCTCGAGTTCCTAAAAGATTAAGATTAGGACCGTTTAAAATTAATATTTTCATGAAGTAAAGATATTAGTAATTCCGCTTTCGCGAAAGCGAGACACAAAAAAAGCCGATTCATGTGAACCGGCTTTAAAAAATGTTGAATTCTATTTAAAAATTAAATACACCACCAATGTTAAAAGAACCTCCATAATTGGTTCTTGAAACCTCATTTACTTCTAAAAAGTCTGTGATACCTAAATCATTTTGAGCTTCAAAAAGCAAACTAAAATTCTCATTTATAAATAATTTATAACCTATCCCATAAGATAATGAGATTTGAAAACTTTCTATTCCATCAGTAACTTCAATACCTTCAAATTCAGCATTAGTTAAAAAACTTGGTGAAAATCCAAAGTTTAAATTCCATTTTCTGGTGCTACCAAAATGCCAGTTTGCATTCAAAGGAATGGCAATATAATTTAACTCAAGTTCACCATCGATACCGTCTGCTCCCATAGGTAAGTAATTGATACCTGATCTTAGAGACCATCTATCATTAAAGTAATAGTCTGCATGTACTCCAAAAGCGACACCTGTTCTATTATCCAGTCCTTCTACCTCATCTCCATTAAAATTAGACGAATTAAAACCTACGTAAGGAGCTATCTCAAAAACACCTTTTTCTCTTTCTTGTGCATTTGAAATAGTAAGAGATAAAACTGCAACAGCAGCGAGTAATAAATTTTTCATTGTAGTTTTTGTTAGTTATTATTGAAACAAATATGTATCAATTAAGTCACATACGTAAGAAAAATCGTATTTTTTTTTTACAAAAAAAAGCAACTTCTATTTATTTAGAAGTTGCTTTTTAAATAGATATTTATTCAATCCTAGTTGAAGAAATATCCTACTGAAACTTGAATTACATTATTTTGCTGTTTAAAATCATCAGATCCTTCAAAATCATTGATATTAGAAAGTCCCAGGTTATAGCGTACAGCAAAGTTTAATCCACTATCCATTTTGTAACCTAATCCTACACCTACACCTAAATCTATAGAACTTACATCGTCCTTTACGTCAGCTTCTCCAGAAAAAGTTTCTGTAACTCCGCCAAAAGTTTCTGTCTCAGTAAACTCAGCGTCTGCCGAAAGAAGAATCCCAATTTGTGGACCAGCCTCAATGCTAAAACCATCAGCTACATAGTATTTAGCTAATAATGGTATATTCAAGTAAGTCAATTTAAGTTCACTTTCCTCAGTAAATGAAAATCCATTTCCAGATTCTGAAAATTCGTTTTTAGCACCTTGTGAAGAATAAACCAACTCCGGTTGAAAAGCAAATTTATCAGAGATCATTATCTCTGCAACACCACCCACATGAAATCCTGTGCGACTTTCTACATCATCAGTTTCATCTCCTCCTATACTTGATAGGTTTAAACCTGCTTTTGCACCAAATTTAATTTCTTGTGCGTTCCCTAAGCCCAATCCAAAGATTGCAATCGCGGCTATTAAAATGATTTTTTTCATAGTTTTATATTTGTTAGATGCTCAAAGCTATCAGATAAAATGTTTTCAAAATGTTAAAAAAATCTAAAAATCAATAAATTACCCATTAATGGGTACAAAAAAAGCTGGCTTATAAGCCAGCTTTTTACATCTGTTATTTAGTTACTTTAAAACTTATAACCTAAAGAAACCGCTAATACAGAATTTGTAATATCATCACCAAAGGTATCACCATCTTCAAATACATTATTAAGACCGATCATATAACGCACATTTGCAGAAAGTCCTTCAAGTGAAGTTCCTTCTTTAAATTTATAAGCAAGTCCACCACCTGCAGATAGATCTAATTCTTCAGCATTTAGATCAGTTTCTCCATTCAAGATACCTGCACCTTCTATACTACTTTCATCCTTAACCAAAATACCGAATTGTGGTCCAGCTTCAATTGAAAAACCAGACTCACCAATATAAAACTTGGCTAAGACTGGAACATTTATGTAATCAAGTTTTAGCTTTTGTTCTCCACCACCGGTTAAATCTCTTTGTAAACCCTGTTGAGAGTATAAAGCTTCAACTTGTAAAGCAAACGTAGGGTTAAACATATATTCTCCTGTAATACCTACATTGATACCTGTTCTACCATCAGCATCCTCAAGATCATCACCTGTAAGCTTTGCAAAGTTAGCACCTACTTTTGCCCCAAAATCGATTTCCTGAGCATTTGAAATTCCCATTGCAAATACCGCAGCTACTGCACTCAAAATTAATTTTTTCATAGTTTGTTAATTTAAATGTTTGATACAAAACTATATGAATATCCTAAGTCTAAGTACTAATAATATCAAAACAGAACTTAAAGTTTGTTAAATAAAATATTTAACACCTGTATATCAGTATTTTAAAAGCTCCTATTTGATTTTAATTAACTCTTATAGATCTTAAAACTAACTTAAATACTTAAACTACTACCTTTACCTTATGAACTGGAAACAAGCTGTAAAAGATTTTAGTACTTATATGCAATTAGAACGCGGACTTTCTGTAAATACTGTAAAAGCTTACAAAAGGGACCTTAACAAATTGATTCAGTGGCTCAGTGAAAATAATATGAAAGACAGTCCTGCTCTTATCACCCAAGACGCGCTACGTTCCTACATATATGCTCTCGCAAAAACGGTACAACCTCGATCCCAAGCCCGTTCTATAAGCAGTCTCAAGGCCTTTTTTGAATTTCTTATTTTAGAACGTTACAGAGAAGATCAACCTATGGAACTGATAGAAACTCCTAAAATAGGTCGCAAACTTCCAGACACTCTAAGTACTATAGAAATCGACAAGCTCATCGATAGCATCGATCGATCTACGCCGGAAGGTGAACGCAATCGTGTTATCTTAGAAACACTTTATGCTTGCGGTTTGCGCGTTAGCGAATTAATCTCGCTTAAAATTAGTGATCTATTCTTTGATGAAGGGTTTATTAAGGTAACTGGAAAAGGCGATAAACAACGGTTTGTGCCAGTAGGTAATCATACTATAAAAATGATAAACACTTACAAGAATGAGGTGAGAATACATGTTCCCTTAAAGCCCGATCATACAGACACATTATTTTTAAATAGACGCGGCGCGGGATTAACTAGAGCGATGATTTTTCATATTATTAAAGAACAGGCAATCGAGGCTGGAATTAAAAAAACCATTAGTCCACATACTTTTAGACATAGCTTTGCCACACATTTACTTGAAAATGGTGCCGATTTGCGCTCCATACAAATGATGCTGGGACATGAAAGTATCACTACAACAGAGATCTATATGCACGTAGACCGAGTTCATCTTGCAAAGGTTATTAACGAGCACCATCCTAGGGCTTAAGCATTTACAAAAACTCTTCATTTAGTATTACTTTAAATATTCACGTAGGTTGTACTAAAGTTTTAATAAAGTGAAGTATATTTTTTGGTATCCGCTTTCGCGAAAGCTAACTTTATAAAAAACAAAACAATACTTATGAAAACTTTAGAATTTAGAAATGGCGATAAGATGGATGCAATAGGATTAGGAACCTGGAAATCAAAGCCTGGAGAAGTTAAGAAAGCTATTATTACAGCACTTGAAGAAGGTTATAAACATATCGATTGTGCAGCGATCTATGGAAACGAGAAAGAAATAGGAGAAGCCTTTAATGAAGTATTTTCAAAAGGAGAAATCAAAAGAGAAGACATATGGATTACCTCAAAACTTTGGAATAATGCACATTTAAAAGAAGATGTAGCACCAGCACTAGATCAAACTTTAAATGATTTGCAATTAGACTATTTAGACCTTTATTTAATGCACTGGCCAGTTGCCTTTAAACCAGATGTTCAAAATGCAGAAAAGCCTGAAGATTATTTATCACCAGAAGAAGCTCCTATACATGAGACCTGGAACGCAATGGTGGAACTGCAAAAATCTGGTAAAGCAAAACATATAGGTGTTTCTAACTTTTCTACTAAGAAGCTAGACGATTTACTGTCAAAAACAGATGTAACGCCAGAAATGAATCAGGTAGAATTGCACCCTTTATTACAACAAAATGAGTTGTTTGAATACTGTTCTAGTAAAGGAATTCATATGACTGGTTACTCTCCATTAGGAAGTGGTGATCGCAGCGATGGTATGAAACAAGATAACGAGCCTAACATGCTAGAAAATGAAACCATCAAGTCTATCGCTTCAAAGCACAATGCTAGTCCAGGACAAGTATTGATTAACTGGAGTGCACATAGAGGAACTGCTGTAATACCTAAATCTACTAATGAAGGTCGTATAAAAGAAAATCTTGCCGCAGCTGGAGTAAATTTTGATAAAGAAGACTTAAAACAACTTGCAGAAATGGATGAACATTACCGCTACGTAACTGGTAAGTTTTTTGAAGTGCCTGAGAAAGGATATGATAATATCTATGATGAGTAAATCATTCATTAGGTAATAGGTCAACAATCAAAGCTCTAATTATTTCTCAATAATTAGAGCTTTTTACTTTTTTAAGATTTTGTGAACCTCACTATGAGAATCAGTAATAATATTTAAAAAGTACAATCCAGCCGAAAGCTCAGAAAGGTCGATGGTTTGAATGCTGGATTCATTTATCTTAGCAGCACTAACCTCTTTCCCCATTACATTAAAAATGGAGAAGGACAAAAGGGTTTCACCATTTCTATCAATAAAAAGTTTACTCTCAACCGGATTAGGAAAAACAGACAGCAATTGATCATTATTACTAGCTACACTTAATGTTGGGCTCCCATAAAATTGGCCATAAATTTCATATTCACGATCTACCATCATACTCGCTGGCGAAGTATCCTCGGCAGCATATACTGTTAGTAACGCACTATTTCCATTACTTAAAATTCGTGGAAAACGAGCACTTCCAGCTTCATCTACCGGAGCAGAAGAGACTCTTAAAAGATTAGCACCTATTACACCAGCATTTGTAACAGATCTCATAAAAATCTCTACCTCATTCCTATTGGTAAAAAATGGATTTGCTCTAAAAACTACATAGTAATTATTATCTCCAGGTAACCATTCTACGTCTGGTGATACAGCGTCATGTCTCGTGCTAGTTCCTGCAACCATACTTATTTCAAATTCTGGCACGACTAGGCTCATAGTACTATCATAAATAACGCCAAATACATCAATTTCTCCGTTTGTAGTATTATCTGCGTCATATACAAAAAGGTATTGATTATTCAACTCATCCCAAGCTGCTCTTACATATTTAAATGCAAAACTTAAATTATCAATTGAGCCACGATTACTTAATCTTGTTGTGGTGCCTACAGTACCAGATTGACTAACTATAGTTACATAAGCTTCTTCTTCAAGAGGCAAAGGAGAAGCAGAGTAAGTGACGACATATTCATTTGTCTGAGAATTAAAAATAACATCTGGAATAGAACTATTAGTCTGAGCTCCAGTAGTGGAATCTGTAATAGAAATAGTACTACCTAACAATGCTCCGGTAGAAGATAGTCTTTGCCCTTCTATCTCTACCGTAGCTGGTGTAGTACTAGTTGCCTCTACAATGTATACATAAACTACAAGATATTCATTTAAAGTAGGATTATATGTTAATCCAGGAGACCTACTAGAAGTGGTTGTAACACCACTTGCACCTCTAGTTGTTATTCTAAAATCTGGCGTAGTTATCACTCCATTTGCATCTACAATCACACCAAAGATTTCTCTTTCACCATTATTAAACTCTCCTTCATAAACTACCAGATAATTATTATTAGTAGAATTATACGACACTCTAGGTCGCGTATTGGTAAGCATACTTTGCCCAAGACTAAGTGATGAAATGAGAAAATCATTACCTTGAACATTTCCATTCAAATCAACAAAACGACCTATTATCTGTATATTATTATTTACCACACCCATTTGATCTGTATCATCACTTTCCCAGACTACAAGATAATTTTGACTTACAGTGTTATAAGCCATGTCAGGAAAATCAACCTCTATTAGATTGTTACCAAATCCACCAGCATCGCTTATCCTAAAATCATCAGGACCATAAAATTGTGCATTTGCTATTGCAGTAATAAATATCAATGTGTAAAAAAGTCTCATAATAAAACGGTTTAGTTTTTATTTATGGGGAATTGATAAGGTTAGGTAAAGTTATTGCTTTATTCGCTTTCGCGAAAGCTAACTCTATAAAAAACAGAAAGATAATTATTAAAACTAAAATTAACGCTCACTCAACTTTCTTAAAATTTATTTTTATTTTACTAAAATAATTTATTCTTTATTGCTAGTAAATGCAATAGCAAAGCAGGTTGAATTTCTTTTACAAAAATTGCGTAAAAGAAAAACTCCCTTAAACAGAATGTTTAAAGGAGCGTTTATAAATTGTATTTAGGATGCTATTACTTAGCAATATTTACCGCTCGTGTTTCTCTAATTACGGTAACTTTCACTTGACCAGGATAGGTCATATCTGTTTGTATTTTCTGTGAAATTTCAAAAGATAATTGTGCAGCACGATCATCATTAATTTTTTCACTCTCTACCATGACGCGCAATTCACGGCCAGCTTGTATCGCATATGCCTTTTCTACTCCTTTAAATCCAAAAGCGATATCTTCTAGATCTTTCAATCGCTGGATGTAAGAATCTAGTACTTGTCTTCTAGCTCCTGGTCTCGCACCGCTAATAGCATCACAAACCTGTATAATAGGAGAAAGTAAGGATGTCATTTCTATCTCATCGTGGTGTGCTCCTATCGCATTGCATACTTCTGGTTTTTCACCGTGCTTCTCGGCTAGTTTCATACCTAGAATTGCGTGAGGAGTTTCATCTTCAGTTTCCGGGACTTTACCTATATCGTGAAGAAGTCCAGCTCGTTTAGCAAGTTTAGGGTTTAATCCTAACTCAGAAGCCATTGTACCACAAAGTTTTGCTACTTCTCTACTGTGCTGTAATAAATTCTGTCCATAAGAAGAACGGTATTTCATACGACCTACCATTTTAATCAATTCAGGATGCAATCCATGAATACCTAGATCGATAACGGTGCGCTTTCCTACCTCAGCAATTTCTTGATCGATTTGCTTTCTAGTTTTTGCAACTACTTCTTCAATACGTGCTGGATGAATACGTCCATCTGTCACTAATTTATGAAGAGATAAACGCGCTACTTCTCTACGTACACTGTCAAAACAAGAAAGGATAATGGCGTCTGGTGTATCATCTACAATAATCTCAACACCTGTAGCAGCTTCAATAGCTCTAATGTTACGTCCTTCACGACCTATAATTCTACCTTTAACATCATCGCTCTCTAAGTTAAATACAGATACACAATTTTCTACTGCTTCTTCTGTACCTATGCGCTGTATGGTGTTTATAATTACTTTACGAGCTTCTTGCTGTGCTGTAAGCTTTGCTTCTTCAATGGTCGTCTGAATAATTCCCATTGCTTCTGTTTTAGCTTTATCTTTTAAAGATTCTACCAGTTGTTTTTTTGCATCTTCACCAGACATACCGCTTATAACCTCAAGTTGTTTTACTTGTGATTCATGCAGCTTGTCTACCTCTTCCATGCGTTTGTAAACAGACTCTCTTTTACCTTCTACTTCTTTAAGTTTGCTCTCTAGAGACTGACTTAATTTTTTGTTTTTAGATAGCTCATTTGAAACAGCAGATTCTTTATCCTTGGTACGTTTTTCTGCATCTTTCATTTTTTGTTCTCTAGCCATGATTTCTTTTTCATGCTTAGATTTAAGATCCATAAACTTTTCTTTACCTCGATAGAGCTTCTCGCTAGTAATTTTATCTCCTTTGACTTCTGCTTCTTTGAGGATACTCTCTGCTTCTTTCTTTGCGTTTGCAATAAGGCTAGAGGCCTTTCCTTTTTCTACTATTGATTTTGCTATAAAGAAGCCTATTGCTAGACCTATTATGAGCGCCACGACTGCGGCTATGATTGTTATTGTTTCCATTGGTTATTATATATAAAAAAACCTACACAAGTTTGGGTTTTGTATGAACTCCTTAAATAAAGTTTAAGGCTAACTGGTTGATCAAGGATCCGACTCATACGTTCGGCTTGCTTTTACAACCACGACTCACCTTTTTTAAAGAATTATGTGTTGAGTTCACCAAAAAATGAAACAAGTGTAGGTAGTAATTGTTTTTTATTTAAAGAACGATTATGATAATTGCTTATCTAGCAACATATTAAGAACCTGTATTTGTTCTCTAGCCTGTTCTACATCAGCACTATCATCTATAACTATTTGCTCAGATTTTGCCGCAAACTGTAAAGCACACATGGCAAGAAGATCTTGTTTATCTCTTACTGCATAACTTTGTTCTAATTGCTTTATCATCGCTTCTATACTTTTTGCTGCTTTACGCAAACCTTCTTCTCGAGAAGGATCGATAGTTAGAGGATAAACCCTATCAGCTACTGATATTTTAATTTTAAGTTTATCCACCTTTTTAGGTTAATTGGGCAATACATTGATCGATTTCTCTTATCAATGCATTTATTTTGAGCTTGGTTTTTGTTTTATAATCATCACTACCTAGCATCGCATTAGCTGTTTTAAGCGCTACATTTCTATCTTCACTTTCCTTAAACGCGGTAATAAGCGCATTATTTTCTTTTTCAAGTTCAAAAATGCGTTGTTCCTTATCACTCATCTGAGCCTTTAATCTATTATTCTCAGATATTAAAGTCTTGATCTTTAGTTCTATTTCAGAAATCTGAGAAGATAATGTAGGCATACGTACTAATTAAATGCTGTAACTACAAATCTAGGATTACCATATGACAATTCAAATATTTATGGAACAAAGTTTGAAAAGCTTTATTTAATTCGTTTAAATCACTTTCACATTATATATTTATCCTATGATAAGACATGCATTCTGTTTTTTACTACTATTTATATTTATTCCTCGCTTTGGCGAAAGCCAAACTATCAAAAATCTACCTCAAGATTACTTTGTTAATCCTCTTGATATAGATTTGAAATTAAGTGGCACTTTTGGTGAGTTACGGTCCAATCATTTTCACAGCGGTCTAGACATTAAAACAAATCAGCGTACTGGTGCTAAGGTTTATGCTAGTGCATCTGGTTATGTAAGCCGTATAAAAATAGAAAGATATGGTTATGGCAAAGCGCTTTACATCACTCATCCTAATGGTTACACTACTGTTTATGCACATTTAAAAAAATTCTCTCCACGCATAGAAGCATATTTAAAGAAAAAGCAATATGAAAAAGAAAGCTACACGATTCAATTATTCCCTACAGATCTTGAATTAAGAGTAGATCAAGGTGAGGTAGTTGCTTATAGTGGTAACTCTGGTGGTAGCGGTGGACCACATTTACATTTTGAAATAAGAGATAGCGCCGCAAGACCATTAAATCCTTTGATGATGGGAATTGAAATCCCAGATACTAAGAGACCTCTGGTTAAACAAATTAAAGCATTTCCACTAAGCGAAACTTCCACAATAAACGGTAAGCATGAAGCGCAGTTACTACGTCTTATCCCATTAAAAGGCGGGAAATTCAAAGTAGAAGAATTTAATGCTTATGGTGACATAGGCATAGGTGTGAATACCAGTGATCAACAAAACGGTGCTAATAATCAAAATGGTACTTACCATATTGCTAGCTTTTTTAATGGGACTAAAAACTTTGAAATGACCTTTGATCGTTATGCATTCAGTGAGTCTAGGCATATCAATCAATTGATTGATTATGAACATTTCAAGAAAACTAAAAGTCGTATTTCTAAATTATATATCCCTAATGACAGCCCGTTAAGTCTTTATGAAGATCATGTAAACAATGGTGTTTTACAGCTGGTTGACCCAGGAGCTACTCATTTATACCGCATTGAAATAGCTGACTATAAAGAAAACAAAGTGCAAATTAATATGAGTATTAAAAATGATGCAGCTCCAGACTCTATAGTTCTTGATCAAGACGACCAGCTTACCTTTGTAGATCATAACTTGACCTATAGAAATAGCAGTGGCCCTTTTACCTTAATGATTCCTAAAGGAGCTCTGTATGAAAGTGCTTTTCTAGATTTACAGCAAAATGCTGATACTGTAAAAATTCACAGCGACATCATTCCTTTACACAAGAATATGATTATAACTTATGACGCTAGTGCAAAGAAACATGATAATCTAAAACAATATTATATAGGTCGCGTGACAGATTGGGGTGCAGTCTATCATGTAAATACTAGAAGAAAAGGCAACATTCTCAGTGCGAGTACTCGTACTTTAGGCACTTATGCCATTAGTAAGGACGATGTAGATCCTACGATAAAACCAATTAATTTCAAGAACAAACAGTGGATTTCTAAAAATAAAACACTAAAACTCAAAATAGCAGATGCTGATACTGGAGTTGACGCTTATCGAGCAACAGTGAACGGTAAATTCATTTTAATGGAGTACGATTATAAAACCGGAATACTCACACACGATTTTGACGATGGCGTCGTTACTGATACAGAAAATGAGCTTAAAGTAATCGTTACTGATAACGTAGGAAATAGTGCTACATTTGAGGCTACATTTTTCCGTAAAAGCTAATACTACAATTTGAAGAACTTCTTACTTTTCATCGCGTTATTTACAACTGGTTTTTTGAGCGCACAAAACGCTGTTATACAAGGAATTGTTTTAAATGAAAATAATCTACCTATAGCAAACGTAAGTATAAAAGTAGCTGGAACTACCATAGGAACCGCAACAAATGATACTGGCTTTTACAAATTAATAGTTCCGGCAAATCAAAAGATAACCGTAGTATTTAGTTCCATTTCTTATAAAACAGCGAGACAAAACTTTGAGTTAGATGGTAAAGCTATTTTTGAATTCAATCCAATCTTAAGTACGGAAATTGAACAAATAGTAGAAGTTTACATAAGCAACACTAAAACCAGAGAGTTTGCTGGTATTACTAACGTTAATCCCGAGGTGGTAAGGAGAATTCCTGGTGTGCAACCTGGAGTTGAGAATTTATTAAAATCACTTCCTGGCGTTTCTTCTAATAATGAACTGAGCACTCAATACACAGTACGCGGTGGGAATTTTGATGAAAATTTAGTTTACATCAATGAAATTGAAGTGTATAGACCATTTCTCATACGCAGCGGTCAGCAGGAAGGATTGAGCATTGTTAATTCAGACTTGGTACGTAGTGTTGATTTCAGCGCTGGTGGATTTCAATCTAAATATGGAGATAAATTGAGCTCTGTTTTAGATATCAATTACCGCCGCCCTACAGAATTTGGCGCAGGAGTAGACGCAAGCTTTTTAGGTGTTAACGCATTTGTAGAAGGTACCGCTTTCGCGAAAGCGGCAACAGGAATACTAGGTGTGCGATACAGAAACAATAGTTTATTTGTTAATTCAAGAAAAACTGAGGCAATCACAAGACCAGTATTTGTGGATGCTCAAACCTATTTAACCTACGAAGTAAGCCCAAAATTTGAATTGAGTTTCTTAGGAAATATTGCTATCAACAGTTACGAATTTGAACCACTTACCTCACAAACTAACTTTGGTACCGTAGATGATGCACAGGCATTAATTATTAACTACGATGGCGGAGAGGACGATCAATATGAAACCTACTTTGGAGCTGTAAAAGCAAGCTACGATGTGAATGAATCATTGAATTTGAGATTTATTTCAAGCGTTTACCATACTAAAGAGCAGGAGCATTTTGATATATTAGGACGTTACAGAATAGGACGACCTAACACAAATATAGGTGGTGATGACCTGGGAGAAGTTGATTTTACTCGTGGAATAGGAAGTGAGTTAGATCATGGTCGTAATGATCTAGATGCACTAATTGTAAGTCTAGAACACAAAGGAACTTTAGAATTAAATCAAGACAAAAAAGAAAACGATCAGTTAGACTGGGGCATCAAGTTTAACTCAGAAGATATACGAGATCGCTTGAGAGAATATACTGTTATTGATAGTGCAGGTTTTAATGTAAGACCACCATCTGTTCCGGCAAATGATCAGCCTTATTTTTCTTATGTCGCTCCTTTAGAATCCTTTGAATCTGCTAGAGCAGACAATGATGTTCAAGTAACAAGACTGCAAGCTTTTGCACAATACAGCAGTCGTGGCTATTTAGGTGATCAAGAAGTGTACTGGAATGCAGGTGTGCGTTCTCACACGTGGAATGTAAATGGAAAAGATATTCAAAGCACCACACAAACGGTGTTTTCACCACGTGGACAGGTGGCGATAAAGCCTTACTGGAAGAACACTAACATGCTCTTTAGATTCTCTACAGGACTGTACTATCAGCCACCACTTTATCGTGAGTTGAGAAACCAGCAAGGAACGGTTATACCAGATGTCAAGGCACAGAAATCAGTTCATTTTGTGCTAGGTAACGACTGGAGTTTTAACTGGACCACGAAAGATGGTGAAAAAAGGCCTTTTAAACTTACTAGTGAAGCTTACTATAAAAACCTGACTGATGTGAATACCTATACCTTAGAAAACGTAAGAATTAGGTATCGAGCAAATAATAATGCTGAGGCCTATGCCTATGGACTAGACGTGAGACTGGCAGGAGAATTTATAAAGGGAACAGAAAGCTGGATCTCTCTAGGTTATTTAAGAACAGAAGAGAATCTTGATGGCCGTGGTTTTATAGCACGACCTACAGATCAACGATTAAAAGTTGCTTTCTTGTTTCAGGATTATGTTCCTAATATTCCTAATTTAAAAGCTTACATCAATATGGTTTACAGCTCTGGATTGCCTGGTGGCTCTCCTAGCTATGCAGATCCTTATGATTTTCAGTTTAGATTATCAGACTATTTCAGGTCAGACCTAGGTATTCAGTATGTACTTGTGGACGATAAGAAGAAAGCAAGAGCAGGCAGCTGGCTAGAAAATTTTGAAGAGTTGTCCATAGGAGCTCAAATTTTCAACATCTTTGATCGTCAAAATCAAATTTCAAATCTCTGGGTAAGGGACGTAGCTTCTAGTGCTCAATATGCAGTTCCTGTGCGTTTAACACCACGAGTTTTTAACCTAAGACTTATTGCTCGATTATAATTTAACCATTCCTTCCTTCACAGACTGTTCAAGCGTGTAATGCCATGGTTCTAAGGTAATCGATATTGTGATTTCATTAATATTTTTGTTTAACTTTTTAAGTATATTTATAAACAAAATTAGTTCTCATGAAAATTACAGCCATGCAGTGGCTTGCAATGACCACTTTAATATTGATTACTGTAACTATTTTTACAACGATGAATCTATCCTTCAGTTGGGTGTTTTATCTAACTGTTGCAGGACAAGCACTCCTAATAGTGACCGTCTACAAAGTCCTAAAAGACGACTACACCACAGATAAAACCTTCAAAGATTTCTATGAAGATCGACCAGATTTAGGCTCTAATGAAGAAGTGGATTAAAATTTGTGATTGCTATTTAATGTTAAGGTTTTATCCTTAAAAACATGAAGTGCTAACTGTTTCTTATCTTTGCGATATGTTTAAGGCATTGAAAAATATAGGAATTACGATCATGGCAGTAATTGTGCTATGCTCTACCCTATCTTTTAGTGTGCACAAACATTTTTGCGGGCCGTTTTTAAAAGACGTTTCTGTTATCGTTCCTTCTCATGGATGTGGTATGGAAACAAATAATGCTAAAGATCTCTGTAAAATATCCATTGAAAAAAGTTGTTGTAATGACATATCGTAGAATTAGTAAAAGGTCAGGAAGATTTAAAACTGTCTCTTTCTAATTTTGATATCGATCAACAACAATTTTTAATTGCCTTTACTTATTCTTATGTCTCTCTATTTACTGGCGATTATTTAGAGGACCCATCATACAATGCTTACTCGCCACCTCTGGTCATACGGGACATACCAGTATTGCACCAGTCTTTTCTTATTTAGATAGAGTTCTACTTTCATTCTTATTAGTTGCAGTGTTATTAGACACAGCTATCAGTATTACATAACTTTATTTAAATTTATCATGAAACATATTATAATGGTTTCTTTGATGGTTATCGCTTTCGCGAAAGTGTACTCTCAAGGACCACCCATAACAGCAGATAAACCTATCATGCTAGGAGGCGGAAGCTTCACAATGAAAACATTAACTGAAATCAGAAACACAGAACGTGGAACAGCTGTTTATGCTCCAGTTATGCTGCATTATTTACCTACTTCTAACAGTCTGGTAGCAATTCATTTACCTTATATCAATTATGACCTTGCAGACGCCAGCGGAAGCTCATTTGCAGATATGAAAATCATGGGGAAATACCAATTCTACCGCAAGGATGGAATGGGAAAAACCTTTCGTATGGTGGCAAAAACTTTGCAAACCTTACCTACAGGAGAAGAACTAGACCTTATGGAGTTAAGTACTGGAAAATATTCTGGTTACTATGGTGTAGTAGCTGGACTGGAAACTCTCAAATATGGAATATCTAGTGAAATAGGTTACAATTCTATGCCTGATGGAACATTAGATGAATTCCGTACCAAACTAGGTTTCGGTCTTCCATTATTAAAACCTGTGTATCCTAACAATCAATTGAATCTTTACTTTGAATACACTAGTTCCTGGCTGCATGAACGTGACTGGTATCAACTCATGTATGCACAAGGAATTCAATATGCTCGTAAGAACATTACTTTCGATTTGGCATTACAATTGCCATTAGTACAGGACATGCCAGACAATAGAAAGTTTAATTACTCGCTGTTTTTAGGAACACGATATACTTTTTAAAAGTAAAATCAAAAAAGCAAAGCTATACTTAGTACATACTTTGAATAGCAACAAACAAAATATTAAAATACATAACATGAAAAATACAATATTCATAGCTACAATAATTTTTGGATTATTCGCTTTCGCGAAAGCGGATGCACAGACCAAAAAAGACAGGGATCAATTTGAAGTGCAAGTAGATGGTTTAGGCTGTCCATTTTGTGCCTACGGATTAGAAAAAAAGTTTAAAGAATTTAAAGGAATCAAAGACGTGAAAATCGAAATTGAGACTGGAGATTTTTCATTCAGCTATCCTGCGAGTAAAAACTTAACTATGGACGCAGTTGTTGAACAAGTTAAAAAAGCAGGTTACACGCCTAATCTTGCTACAATAACAAGAGCAAATGGTGCCGTGGAGACTAACGCTAAAGAAACCGTTGCTATAAAACAAGGAAATCTAACGAATTCAGAACTTTATGTGAACGGTAAATGTGGTATGTGTAAAGCACGTATCGAGAAAACAGTAAGTGATTTACCAGGAGTAGCAAGTGCAACATGGGACGTGAAAACTGGTATGCTTACTCTAGAACATGATACAAGTTTAACGACTAAAAAAGCAGTAGCAAATGCAGTAGCAAATGCTGGACACGATACTAAAACTGTTAAATCTGACGGTGCTACTTATGATGCCTTACCAGCATGTTGTCACTATAAAAGAACTAAATAATGAAAAAGTTTTTATACTTGATCCCGATAGTAATCGGGATCATTTCTTGTGAAGAAAAAGAGACTATGCCACAAGAATGGCAATTTGAAAAAGTAGTTGAACTTGATGGAGTTAATCCCATAGGCGTTGCGCTTGATGGTAATGATATTTTCTTAAGTGATGGCGATCACAATCGCATCGTTAAAGTAGATCTAGATGGCGAGATTCTATTTTCTATGGAAAATTTTGAACGACCTATGCATATTGATTTTGGCGAGGCAGATATGGAGATAACGGACAAGATCTCTACCTCAATTCTTAAAGAAAGAGCACTTTTTATTCCAGA
Source organism: Nonlabens dokdonensis (assembly GCF_002162835.1). Taxonomy (GTDB): domain Bacteria; phylum Bacteroidota; class Bacteroidia; order Flavobacteriales; family Flavobacteriaceae; genus Nonlabens; species Nonlabens dokdonensis_B. The sequence continues at coordinate 10,372 of NZ_MAAX01000103.1, read as the reverse complement.
GTATGGACGCGATTCCATTGCTATTATGAGAGATAATAAACGTGATTATCTTATCATAAATGACTCGCTCGACGCTCCCGCGGGAATAAGTGTATACGATAATGAAATTGCTATTGCCGATTTCTACAACAATAGAATTCTATATTATAACGGTTCTGAATGGATAAGTTTTGGTAAAGAAGGAAAAGCGGCAGGTGATTTTTATTATCCTACAGATGTACAAATCACAGTTGATAATATTTTTGTTGCAGATGCTTATAACAATCGAGGACAAGTTTTTGATAAAACTGGTCGTTTTTTAGCTCAGTTTGGAAAAGATGAAAACTTTAACGCAGCGACAGGTATTTATGTCTCTGATAATGAGATATTCTTAACTGACTTTGAAAATAATCGTGTTCTCGTTTTTGGTAAAGACTATACAGTAAAACAAATTTTAAAAACGAATATCGATAAACCTACTGATGTTATTGTATTAGATCAACAGTTGTTAATTACAAATTATCGTAAGGGCGAACTTGTAATTTTCAAATTAGGCGATAAGCTAATAAAAGAAAAAAGCAAGTCAGAAGATCCTGAGCACGAAAATCATAATCATTAAAGGTTATAATAGATATGAACGAATTCCTAAAAACCTGGTCTGAAGCAGCCTATACTTCTATAGGGTTTTTCTGGATGGCATTATGGGCTTTTATACTTGGTTACATCTTGAGTAGTATGATTCAAATTTTTGTAACGCAAGAACGCATGCAAAAAACCATGGGTGGCTCTGAAGGAAAAGGGGTTTTATTAGGAACATTTTTTGGATTTATAAGTAGCTCCTGTAGTTTCTCTGCTTTAGCATCTACTAAATCTATTTTTAAAAAAGGTGCTAGCTTCATAAGCTCCATCGCTTTTTTACTCGCATCAACAAATCTTGTTATTGAACTAGGAATTATAATCTCCATATTTTTAGGCTGGCAGTTTGTTGTAGGAGAATATATAGGTGGTATATTATTAATCTTAATTTGTTGGGTACTTATAAAAATTTTGCAACCTAAGAAGTTGGTTGAAAATGCTCGTGAAAATTTAGAAAAAGATAATGGGAATAATAGCAGCAGCTCAAAGAACTGGAAACGAGAGATTGTAAAAGAACAAAGCTGGGCAAAGGTTGCAAAAAAGTATAAAATGGAATGGCAAATGGTATGGAAGGATGTAACCGTAGGATTTACCATAGCAGGAATTGTTGCCTCCTTTATACCAGATTCATTTTTTCAAACACTTTTTATTAATAGTGGTCAAGGAACTACTGACTTTACGTTTTGGGAAATATTACAGCACGTTGTTATTGGTCCTATTGCCGCATTCTTGACCTTTATAGGTTCTATGGGTAATATTCCACTTGCGGCTTTGCTATTCGGTAAAGGAGTTAGTTTTGCTGGAGTGATGGCTTTCATTTTTAGCGACTTAGTTGTATTTCCTGTACTAAGGATTAATGCAAAATACTACGGCTGGAAAATGTCATTATTTATTCTTTTTTTATTATTTACTGCCCTAATAGGAACCTCGCTTATCTTGCATTATAGTTTTGATTTGCTTTCTTTGATACCAGATCCATCGCAAGTAAAAATTAAAGACAGTGAATATTTTAAACTAGATTACACTTTCTATTTAAATATTACATTTTTATTGATTACTAGCTATTTAATTTATTTAGGATTTTTCAAAAGAAAAGATGTAGAACATGAAATGAATGAGATGGCTCCTAAAAGCAAACTTTTAGAAAGAGTAATGAAGTATGCTGCTTTTATTTGTTACTTCTGGCTTCTAGGAGGTTTAATTATTAAATACTTAATTATATGAAATTACATCTAACCATTATTTTACTTTCCTGCATCCTGCTTCTATCCTGTAAATCTAATATGGATAAAGAGATTGAGGTACAACATTATGGTGCTTTAAGAAACTTAATGTCAGGAAACCTTAAGACTAGTATTTCTTTAGACTCACTAGCACAAAAGGAAAACCTGTATGCTTTAGGCGCATTAGAAAATCTCAAAGGAGAAATTCAAATCTTTAACAGCGCAGCATATATCAGTAAAATGAATGTCTCTAACGACATAAAAATAACATCTAGCTTTGATCATAACGCCGCTTTACTAGTTTATGCCGAAGTGCCCGAATGGAGCGAGGCGATACCTTTAACTAGCTTCACCACTAATGCACGTCTGGAGAAACAAATAAAAGAGGCCGCTATTAAGAGAGGCGTTAATGTGGACAAGCCCTTTCCTTTTTTGATCAAGGGAAAACCATCTATGTTAAAATGGCATGTGATAAATTGGAAAGATGGTGATATGGAGCATACCCATAAAAAACACCAGGAATCTGGACCACATGGCGCATTCCAGAATGAAGAAGTAGAAATCATAGGCTTCTACTCAGAGAAGCATAAAGCTATTTTCACGCATCATACTACTTTTCTACACATGCATTTTAAAACCGAGTATAAAGGTGGACTCGCCGGTCACGTAGATGAGGTTTTGAGTGATGATCAATCGACAATTGAATTAGAACTTTATTTACCTAAATAGTAATGGAACATACGTACAAGATCTCTGGAATGACATGTAACGGTTGCCGCGCTGATGTAGAAAAAAGACTTCAAGCCGTTGCAGATGTTCAAAAAGCAACAGTTAGCTTAGAAAACGAGCAAGCGGTGATTTCTATGAACTCTCATATCGCATTAGATACTTTTCAAAAAGCACTACCAGAAAAATATATTATTCAAGAAAAGAAAAATGTTTTTGATAATTCCGCTTTCGCGAAAGCGGAACCTACAAAATCTAAGCTAGAACAACTTAAGCCACTATTTTTAATACTAGGTTACATTACTGTCGCTACCATTTTATTGAACTACCAGCGTGAATCTTGGGACGAAGCCATGCTGGATTTTATGGGAATGTTCTACATCGTATTCAGCTTTTTTAAAATGCTGGATTTAAAAGGTTTTCCCGAATCGTTCAGAATGTACGATCCGCTGGCTAAGGTTTTACCTATTTATGGATGGCTGTATCCTTTTCTCGAGACGGCTCTAGGGTTGATGTTTTTGATGCGTTTTGAAATAGAAATTGCGTTAATTGCTACTCTTGTGATTTTGGGAATCACGACCATAGGAGTTACTAAAACATTACTTGATAAAAAATCTATTCAATGTGCTTGTTTAGGAACAGCACTCAAATTACCCATGACAGAAGCTACTTTTATAGAAAACGCTATTATGATAATAATGGCTGTGGCAATGTTATTATCATAATCACTCCTTACTCCTTACTCTTTTCTCTTACCCTTTTATATAGCTTGAATAACAACATTAAGATAATAGCAAATACTATAAGGCCGACAAGTCCATAAACCCAATTAATAGCACTCTTAAGAATCACTAAAAAAACAACCGCAAATAAAATAAGTGTAGCACCTTCATTATAAATGCGCATGCCATTTGAAGTCCATTTAACAATATTATTTTCTAATTCTTTGAAAATAAGCTGGGTTTTAACCTGATATACGTATAATAAACCTACAAAGCCTAATTTTACATGCATCCAGGATGCTTCTAGCCATGACGGATTTAAAATAAGCAACCATATGGCAAACAGCGTTGCAAGAACTGCACTAGGCCAGGTAATGATATACCACAATCTACTAGTCATGACTTTAAGCTGTTTCAGTAAGATAGATTTTTCAGGTTCTGCTTTAGAATGCGCTTCAATTTGATACACAAATAATCTTGGGATATAAAATAATCCTGCAAACCACGTGACTACAAAAATGAGGTGTAATGATTTTATGTAGGGATAAAAGTAGAAATCTGACATTGCCTGTAATACGATTATGAACTATGAATAAAAAACAAATTTAATCATTAAAAGACAGTCATCTGGTCTTGCTACATTGATATTAAAAGATTAAAATTTTATGTGCCAGTTTTACGATTTCTACGTCAACAATAATATGCATGATTTTAACTCGCAATTTGATAGCACTTTAGTTTTCGCTTTAAGCGAAATCAACATAAACAACCTATTACCTCAAGAGATTATGAGCTAGGATTTTTTAAGTAATTAATTAATAAACGGTAATATTGCAGATTATAAATCACACATATGGAATTCGGTACAGAAACGTTAGATCTTGTAGGATATGCAGCTAGTTTTATAGTATTGCTATCATTTTTTATGAAAAGTATCAACACCTTGAGAACTGTAAATTCAGTAGGCTGTGCTTTATTTATAGTCTATGGTTTCTTATTTGATGTACCTAATTTACCTATCATAATTACTAACGTTGGGATTTTAGCGGTAAATGGATACTATTTATTTTTGAAGAAAGAAGAACCAAAAGTTCCATTTAAGGAGGAAAAATAAATGAAGATAGGCTTAGCTCTTTCAGGAGGTGGCGCAAGAGGTATCGCTCATGCAGGTGTTATTGAAGCGTTGCAAGATAATGGTATAACGATAAATCAGGTAACTGGTACTAGTGCTGGTGCGTTAGTAGGAGCTTTGTTTGCAAAAGGTATAAGTGTAGAAGAGATATTTGATTTTTTTGAAAAGTCTAACCTATTTCACCCTAAGAAATTTGCCTTCAGACAGGCTGGTTTTATAAACTCTTCTGTTTTTACAGACCATATTTCTTTATTTATTCCAGAGAACAACTTTGAATCACTGCACATTCCACTTACTGTTACTGCTACAGATTTAAATTCTGGAGAATTAAAAATTTTTAAGGAAGGAGAATTATATTTACCTATACTTGCCAGCGCGGCATTTCCTGGGATTTTCACTCCGGTAGAAATAGAAAACAACACCTATGTAGATGGTGGAGTAATTAATAATTTTCCTGTTGACCTTCTAGATAATTGTGATGTTAAGATAGGTAGTTATACAAACAAGGTAGATTTTAAAAGTCGCAAACTCAAGCATTCTTATGATGTAGCCGGAAGAGCCTATGCCATTAATCAGTACCATCAAGATAAAATAAAATTTCATCAATGTGATATTCTCATCGAGCCAGAATTATACCATTATGGTCTTTTTAGTTTTAAAGGTTTAAGAGACATTTTTAATATAGGCTATGAGAGTGCTTGTAAAGCCATAGAAGCGTCTGACATAGTTAAGAAATAAACATCAATTTTATTTCTTTACCTGGTTCAATTTTATCTAACTAGGTACATGGAATATCGCATTATCGTTATAAATTGATAATTTACTATAATAAAAAAAGGAGCCTTGTTAAAAGCTCCTTTTTTATTATAAAATCTTACTTAATTTTATTCTTCTGGGATAGGAATTCCTAATTCTAAAGCTACATCTTTACTTATGTTAGTTTCTTCTGTAGCAAACGCAACTGCAGTTATATCGATGACCATTTTATAACCTTTAGCTAGAGAAACCTTCTCTATAGCTTTATTAAGTTTTAAGGTAATAGGTCCCATAAGCTTTTGTTGCATTTCTAAAAGTCTTTTCTCAGCACTTTTTTTACTGTTCACTAACTCAGTTTCAATTGCTTTTGCTTGCTCCTCAAGTGGCTTGATTTCTTTATCAAAGGCAGCTTGATCTGCAGCGGTTTTTGATAATTCCTGAACTCGCTTCTGTATAATCGCCATTTTTTCTCTAGCGTTAGTCTCTGCCTTCTTATCATCAGCTTGTAGAGATTCTGCTAATTTTTGAATTTCTTGTTGAGCGGTTTGATATTCTGGCATAGATTGTAAAAGTGCTTCAGAAGCCACATATGCTGTTTGCCCCATTGCTGTTCCTGCTGCTAGAAATAATACTAATAATAATTTTTTCATTTTCTGTTTAAATTAAAGTGTGCAATATAGTTAAGTCCAGTTACACTTTTGGACATTTTCATGGTTCACTTTTCAACTATTGAGCCACTTTTGGGCTTATAAGTGTTAATTAATGTTATAATGGTGTTTATCTCGCTTTCGCGAAAGCGAAATCATATAATTCTACTAGAATAATTTACCTCTTCACGGCAAAAAAACCTTTCTGTTTAAAACGGTTGCCATTGAAAACATATTCAAAACTATACCAATAGCTGGAAGATGGTAAAGGTTGGTTATTAAAAGTAGCGTCCCATCCTGGACCTTCTATAGAGAGTTGCTTTAACAATTTACCATAGCGGTCAAAAATGAATATGTTTTCTATTTGAACATCTGGATGTAGTACCTCAATCTGCCAGTAGTCATTAAATCCATCGTTATTAGGAGTAGTATACTGAGGCACTACAAATAATTCTAGCTCTTCAATAGTCAGGTTAAAACTTATTTGATCTGAACATCCTGCCGTGTTTTCATCATAAACATAGATAGTTAGAGGATACATACTATTATCTGAAAAAAGAAGAGTTTCTCCAGAGTTATAAGCGATACCTTGACCATTTGCAGCGGTGTAGTACATCTCATTACCACTTAAGTTATTCCCTACAATTGCTGGAAATGTAAAGGAATTGAAAACACTTTGATCTGGCAGAATCATTAATTGTGGCGCGGCCTCAACGGTTATCGTTATCCTTTCGGTTGTGGTATTATTACTGGTAAGCCCAGTATCTGTTACCGTACATTCATAAGTAGTGGTTGTGGTCGGGCTCACGTCGATGGTACCTGCGGTAGAAATAACCATTCCTGTAGCTTGCTCTATCCATTCATATGTATATGTTCCCTGTGGTGTGGCTGGATTAGGACTTGCTATCACAATCGTCCTTTCTCCTTCACAAATTACTTCTGGTTGTGCACTGAGAGTAAGTGATAGCGGCAAAGGAGTATCAAAGTCAAGTAAGAAGCTTTCTTCGTCATCACAATCGCTGTTAGCATCATAGATGAAAAGTGTCACTGGAAGAGTGGTAAAATCAGAAGCACTTACTACGTCACCAGCATTATAGGATACACCTGCTCCGTTAGGTTGCGTATAGTAGCTTTCACTGCCTGTAAGATCTGTCCCCATTATCGTAGGGAAAGTAAATGTCCCAATAGCTGTTTGATCTACTATACTATCAATTTGAGGTTGTGGCGTCACTGTAATGGAAATCGTATCGGTTGCAGTGTTATTGGACACTAGTCCAGTATCAGTCACTGTACATTCAAAAGAAGTGGAGCTAGTAGGTGCTGTATTCAATTGATTAGACGTAGATAGAATAACAGTCGTTCCTGCCTCTCGCCATTCATAAGTGTAGGTACCTGTAGGCGTTGCTGGATTAGGAGTTGCGGTAAGTTGAACCGTAGATCCAGCGCATATTGGATTATCTGAGCTTGTTACATTTACCGTAGGGGCAATAGGTGTATCAAAATCAAGCAGGAAGCTCTCTTCATCATCACAACTTCCATTATTATCATATGTATACAAAGTTACTGGTAGAGACGTGAAATCTGCCGGACTTACTACATCTCCAGGATCATAAGCTGTTCCCATACCATTAGGTTGCGTGTAGTACCGCTCGCCTCCTGTTAATCCGGTACCAAATATAGGTGGGAAAGTATAAGTTCCCATAGCATTTTGATTAGTCAAACCAGCTAAAGCAACAGGTCTTAAAACAATAAAGTCTGTCATATCAAAGCCCATATCAGTTCCATTTTCTATTCCAGAATCATTCACAGTAACAGAGACTGTTGTATCTACTGTTGCAGTATAGTTTATAGTTGCCGTATTAGGATAAATGGTATTTTGTGAATCTGTCCAGTTGAAGGTGTACGTTCCATAGGCAGTGGCCGGATTAGGTGTCGCGGTAAGCGTCACCATATCTCCTTCACAAATTTCTTGAATTCCACCTGGTGTAATAGTTACTTGTACGTCCACAAACTCTATTATAAACTGCTCTTCTAGCTCACAACCGTTTTGATCAATTCCATAGACATAAATTGTTGCTGGATTTGTAGTAAACATAGATTCGTCTACAACGTCTCCTACATTCCATGGAGCCCCTGAATAAGCTGGATTATCATAAAAAGCGGTATTACTTGGGATATTTGTTCCTGTAATATTTGGTAAGGTATAATTTTGATATGCAATTATATTACCTATAGGATTCCATACAGGATCTGGAAAAACAGTTACGGTTATACTTTGTACAGCAATATTATCTGGTGCTGCTCTTCCAGAATCTGTTACAGTACAATTATAAGTTGTAGTTGTGTTTGTATTTATAGGCAAGATAGCACTTGTTCCTACCACTCCAGGCTGTCCTTGAATACTCCATTCATAACTGTAAACACCTATAGGTGTTGACGGATCTACTATCGTATTAAGCGTTGTATTTGCATTTGAGCAATACTCTGGCGCACTGCTACCATCAGAATCTTCAATTTCAAGATCAATGGAACATATGATGTCTGAAGTCACCTCAGCAGCACCAAAAATATCAGCGCTTGTTAAATTAGAACAATTATTTGTAGTTGCTCCTGTACTAGCGTTTACAAATCTGGTAGTACGACCACCTGTAGCTACTAGCTCTATATTAGGATTTGCTGCACATGGATCTGCCGTTATGATAGTTACTACGCCAAAAACATTGCTAAATCCGGCGCTAGCCATGCTTCCTACAAAACTAGATCCAGCAGGGTTATTAACGTCAACTAATACAAGTTCACTATTTAAAGCACTCAAGTATAAATCTCCTTGAAAGAAGGTTAGATCTCCAGCACTATTAAAACCAGTTGCTCCTAGATTAGTAGCCGTAAGAGCACCTACATTTATTCTAAATAATTCTCCTTGACCATTTTTATTAACGCCTAACAAGTTACCGTTACTCTCCTTTACTAAAGAATCAACCCTAAAATTACCAGTATAGCCTAAGATGGAAAGACTACCTAATAGTGTGAAATTTCCAGTGTTTAAATCGATCAAGTACAGGTTTTCATTACGAATACCATAAAGTGTGTCTGCTGTATCGCCTTCTGCAATATCAAACATCGATTGATTGTTTGTGGCTACGACTGTTGTACTACAGGTGCTCAAATCTGCTAGTACAACATCTCCATTGCTTAAACATAGATATGCAGTGTTTACTGATTGCGCTTTCGCGAAAGCGGAACCAATAACTAAAAGGATAAAAAAGAATATAGATTTCAATCTCTTAATTTTTTGCAAAAATAAGATTTTCAAAATTTTGCGCTTTTATCATAAGTTACATTAACGTTAAATACAGACCTTCTCATACTTTCAATAACTATATTTAAACTAAAATACAACCTTATGAAAAACCTAGTACTACTTCTTGCTTTTTGCAGCAGTATTATAGCAACAGCTCAATTTCAAATCACTTACAACTTAGAAAAAGGTGAAACTTACCCACAAAATCAAGTAATGACTAGTGAGTCATCTCAAGTTATAAATGGTGCACCTCAAGATGTTACCACAACTGTAACTACTAAATCAGATTACATAGTTACTGATATCATTGACGGTATTTACCAAATTGACATCAAGATCCACAACTTGTCAAATACTACTAAAACTGCAATGGGTAATCAAGTAATAGATTCTGATGGTGCAGAATCAAATCCTATGAACCGGCTTTTTAGCAACATGATCAAATATCCTATTAAAGTTACCATGAATAATAAAGGAGAGATATTGACCTTTGATAACAGTGCACAATTGAAGAACATGACAGAAGGAATTGAAATGCCAGAATTACAACTAGCTCAAATAGAAGCGGCTATGGTAGAACAAATGAGTGCAGAAAAACAAATGGTAAACTACAGCTTAATCACTAACATTTTACCTGACAACGAGGTAAAAGAAGGTGACACATGGAAAAATGAGTTAACCATCAACTCTGTAACTCAATTTGATACGACTACAACTTATAAATTAGAAAGTGTTACTGACGATTATTATATCATTACTGCACAAGCAAAAATTCAAAGTCCCGAAGATTCACAAATGGATATGATGGGTTTAAAAGCTAAAGTTGATCTAGCAGGACCGCTTACAGCAAGCTATACGTTAGATAAAAAAACTGGATGGTTAAAAAAAGGTAAAACAGAGCAGCAACTAGATGGATCAATGACGGTTGAAAAATCTGAAATGATGCCTCAAGAAATGAAAATTACCATGAAGACTAACACTACTACTATTATTGAGTAATAACTCCTAAATAAGAATTAAAAAAAGCCGTTTGAAACTATTTTCAAACGGCTTTTTTAATCTTTTATTTACGACGGCGATTTGCGCCTTTGTCTCCTCGCGTTTTTGGTTTTTTGTATTTCTTAGCGATAATACGTCTGTAACTTCCTCCTTGATTAGTTTTTGAGTTTTATTCACTTTTTTCATGAAAGGCGGCACCTCGCTCCTCTTCAATCACCTTATGCGGATTGAAAATCTCCTTAACTACAGTT
>NZ_MAAX01000093.1:382-2830 GCF_002162835.1 Nonlabens dokdonensis | reverse complement strand
TTTGTGAGGAAGCAGCACTTAATGTAGCGGTTACTGTTGCAACACCTCCATTTTCTGCCAAAGGGCTACCTGATAAACTTAAGGTTACTGTTGGAGTAGAAGTCGTAAAAGAGGTTGCGGTTCCATAACTGGTTCCTTCAGAATTGATAGCGTACGCATTGATATAATATGTTTCTCCAGAGGTTAAACTAGAAACTGTTTCAGAAAAAACTCCTGTTCCACTGCTATTAGTGTCTTTGGTTGCTCCTTCGGCAATTGTTGGTGTGGTATCAGAGGTTGAATATACAATACCACGTTCTGTAACTGTTTCGCCACCATCTGCGGTAACATTTCCGCCTAAAGCAGCAGACGTTGTAGTTATAGAACTTGCAGCTGTTGTGGTAACTGTTGGTGCAGATGCAGAAGGAACTGCTGTATCAAATACAAATTGATCTAAGTTTAATGTCAAACCAAAATCTCCTGCTGTAATTCTAATTTCATCAACATCGTTAAAATCTGCACTTAAAATAAAAGAAGTTGGGTCTGTGCTTGGAGAATTAGTTGATTGTGTAGCCACTAGTGTACTACTTTTATATCCAGTAACAGTTAATGATGCCAAAAACAGCGCACCAGAATAATGAAAGGTTTGAAAATCAAAGGAACCACCAGATTTTGTTATAGTTAATATATCTCCATTAACAAAATTCTCATTACTAGCTACTAGAGATAACCCTGAAAAACTATTTCCATTGTCTACTTTCATATCAAATGTTACACCGTTTTCTTTTGCAGAAAACGTATACCCACTAAGCGTAACAGATGTACCGATATTCTGTTCATCTGCCCAACCTTGGTCATCAAAAGTGATAGTTGTTTGTGAGTAAAATTGGAGGCTAAAAAGAAGAAGAGTAAGTAAAGATATTTTTTTTAAGAACAAAGCAATGTATTTTTGTTTCATAATGTTTGGTTTTGTAAGAAGGTGGGTGTTAGTTTTTTAACGGATACTAAAATAAGGAATATAGAGGTGTTATTGCATACTCACTTTGATGATTTGATTAAAATCAGGTGTTTTTACCTGTTTTTATAAAGAGAAAAACCTCTATAATTTATAAATTATAGAGGTTTAAATCGTAAATTGTTTTTTTAACTTCTTGAAGGATATAATCCATTTGTACAAATAATATAATTTACTCCTAACCAAGGTTGCATATTATTATGTGCTTGACTTCCACCAGTCATTCCGATAGTTGGCGTACCAGATAAATCTGCAGCCATAGTGCTATTAGAAGTAGCAGCATAAATATTTGCCACATTTGCAGGTACAGGTCCTGCAGCAGGTGTTAGCCCTTTAGCAAGAAAGTTTCCAGCTGGCTCATTAGTAGTACCATCTCCGGTATTTATTTTAATAGATGCCGATCCATTGTCTAAGGTAGCAGTATGATTGTGCTGAGGCATTTCATTTATTTTTAATATGTGATTTTCCTCTCCACTTCTTTGTCCTAGGACTCTAGTTGTTAAACCAGGTCCAGTACTATTTCCTCCAGAGTTAATAGGAACTCTACCACGTAAATCAGGCAGTGCAAAAGAGGTTCTACCATCTCCACCATAAATGGTTCCTAAAAGCGAAAAAAGTGCTTGATTTGATGCAATAGCTAATATTTGACCATTGCAATATGCTGTGTTTTTTGGAGGGAAATTCCCCGCAAAGAGTATAATTTCAGCTAAATATAAATTATCCATTTTTTATTTTTTTAAATTAACTTCTTGAAGGAAATAATCCTTGAAGACATATAATGTAGTTAAGCCCTAGCCAAGGTTGCATATTGTTATGTGCTTGTGAACCCCCAGTGTTATTTATTGTTGGTGTTCCAGTTAAATCTGCGGCCATTGTGCTATTTGATGTAGTGGCATAAATGTTTGCAACATTAGCAGGCACAGGACCTGCAGCAGGTGTAACTCCTTTAGCAAGAAAGTTTCCAGCTGGGTCATTTGTAGTACCATCACCTGTATTTATTTTAATAGATGCTGATCCATTGTCTAAGGTAGCTGTATGATTGTGCTGAGGCATTTCATTTATTTTTAATATGTGATTTTCCTCTCCACTTCTTTGTCCTAGTCTTCTAGTTGTTAAACCTGGTCCAGTACTATTTCCTCCAGAATTAACAGGAACCCTACCACGTAAATCAGGTAAAGCAAAAGTAGTTCTACCATCTCCACCATAAATAGTTCCTAAAAGTGAAAACAGCGCTTGGTTTTGTGCAATAGATAATAATTGACCATTGCAATATGCTGTTGATCTTGGAGCGAAATTCCCTGCAAATAAGATAATTTCACCTAAATATAAATTGTCCATTTTTTTATTTTTTTAAATTAACTTCTTGAAGGAAATATCCCTTGTAAACAGATAATGTAGTTTAGTGCTAACCAAGGTTGCATATTGTTATGTGGTTGTGAACCCCCAGTGTTACC
>NZ_MAAX01000093.1:0-270 GCF_002162835.1 Nonlabens dokdonensis | reverse complement strand
AGGAAGTTTCCAGTTGGGTCATTAGTAGTCCCATCACCCGTATTAATTTTAATAGATGCAGAGCCATTGTCTAAGGTAGCAGTATGATTGTGCTGAGGCATTTGAAGAACCGAAATTGTAGCAGTTTCTGTTCCACTTCTTTGTCCTAGTTTCCTAGGGGTTAACCCAGGTCCAGTTCCAGGATGTAACGCTGCTCTACCACGTAAGTCTGGTAAGGCAAAACTTGTTCTACCATCACCACCATACGTGGTACCTAAAATTGAAAATAAA
>NZ_MAAX01000162.1:2083-2921 GCF_002162835.1 Nonlabens dokdonensis | reverse complement strand
AATGACGTTTTAGAAAGCGGCGTTTTAATGCGTTATGGATTTGATGGTGCTAGAAACGGACATTGGAAAGCAAAAGAATTAGAACAAGAATTACAAGATAATTTAGGTGTAAAGCATGCACAGCTAACAAGTAGTGGTACCACTGCATTAAATGTAGCCTTGGCGGTATTAGGTGTGGGAGCAGGAGATGAGGTGATTATGCCAACATTTACTTTTGTTGCAAGTTTCGAATCTATTTTAGCAGCCGGTGCAACCCCTATTTTAGTTGAAATTGATGATACTTTAACCTTAGATCCTAAAGCTGTTGAAGCGGCAATAACACCAAACACAAAGGTTGTAATGCCAGTTCATATGTGTGGTTCTATGGCCGATTTAGATGCCTTAAAAGACATCTGTGACAGACATAATTTAATTTTGTTAGAAGATGCATGTCAGGCAATTGGTGCTTCCTATAAAGGAAAAAAACTAGGAACCATTGGAGATGCAGGTTGTTTTTCTTTTGATTATGTAAAAACAATTACCTGTGGAGAAGGTGGAGCAATGGTCACAAATGACCCAAACCTTGCCGTGAATGCAGATCATTATACAGATCATGGACACGACCATGTGGGGAATGATAGAGGTGCAGAATCACACCCTTTTTTAGGATACAATTTTAGAATTTCTGAATTGAATGCAGCTGTTGGGTTGGCACAAGTAAGAAGATTGGATGGATTTGTAGCAACACAACGTAAAAATAAAAAAGTATTAAAAGATGCGTTGAAAACAATTCCAGAAGTGTCTTTTAGAAGAATTCCAGATGAGGCTGGAGATAGTGCAGGTTTCTTGTCATTTTTTA
>NZ_MAAX01000162.1:0-1760 GCF_002162835.1 Nonlabens dokdonensis | reverse complement strand
TCTATAGCTACAACAGTGATAAGTTATTACATCGATCCAGAAATTTATATATGGAACTTTGATGCCACAAATTTTATTATCCTAGCGATTATAGCGGTAATTTTAGTACCTATTCAAACTACTTGGGAAGAATTATTGTTCAGAAGTTATGCCATGCAAGGATTAGGTATAATTGCAGGTAATAGAGCTGTTTCATACATAGTTACTTCGACTGTATTTGGATTAATGCATATCTTTAATCCTGAAATCGCTAAAATGGGTTACATCGTTATGATCTGGTATATAGGAACTGGATTTTTGCTAGGAACGATGACTTTAATGGACGAAGGAACAGAGCTCGCCATAGGTTTTCATGCAGCAAATAACCTATTCATTGCATTACTTGTTACAGCAGACTGGACTGCTTTTCAAACGGATTCATTGCTTATAGATACTTCTGACCCAACAGCAACATGGCAAACTTTTGTGCCTATGTTTATATATTATCCAGCTTTAATTTTATTATTTGCCAAAAAATATAAGTGGAGTAACTGGAAAGACAAATTATTTGGTGCTATAGAAGTGCCAGCTTTAAAAAACGAGTATTATGATACCAACGGTACATCCCAATTTTAGATTAAATGGACATTCATTAAACAATGAAGGAGTCGCCATTGTAGCTTATAGTTATATTAAAGAAGGCGAAGAGTGGGAAAAGCAAGTCGGTGATTTCTTATTGAGCTGGTTAGATAATTATGACGTGGTGACTGTAAGAACAAGTGGTTCTACTGGTGTTCCTAAAGAATATAAATTATTAAAGCAGCACATGATTAATAGTGCTGAGATGACAGGAAAGCGTTTTAATATAGGAGAAGAAAAAGAGGCGCTATGTTGTTTACCACTAAGTTATATAGCTGGAAAAATGATGTTAGTTAGAGCCATGACGTTAGGATGGCATCTGGACCTCGTGGAGCCTAGCACAACTCCTTTAAAAAAGGCAGAGAAACGATACGACTTTACTGCTATGTCTCCATTGCAAGTGTCTAAATCGCTAGATGATATTCACAAAACTAGAAAAGTCATTATAGGCGGTGGAGCAGTTTCTAAGAGTTTAATAGAAAAACTAGATAGAAAACATACAAAGGCTTACCACACTTACGGCATGACAGAGACTTGTTCTCACATTGCAGTGAGGCAGTTGTATCCTAGATATGATCAGTATTATACAGTGTTAGAAGATATAGATATAGAAAAAGATGAACAAGGAAAGCTTGTGGTTCACGCTCCTAAATTATCTAATACAACACTAATAACAAATGACCTTGTAGAATTGGTAGGAGATAACCAGTTTAAAGTTTTGGGTAGAATAGATGATGTCATAAATACAGGTTCAGTAAAAGTTCACCCTACACAAATTGAAGAGAAATTGTCAAAGTATCTGTCAGGAAGTTTCTTTATCTCAGGACAGGTCGATGAAGAATTAGGTCAAAAGGTAATTTTAGTAGTGGAAGGTGAGCAAAGAGAATTGAAAGATGCCTTCATCAAGCTTGATAAATTTGAGAAGCCTAAAGAGGTTTTCTTTATAGATCAATTTGATACAACACATACAGGCAAAATAGATAAACGATCTAACTTAGAGAAACTCTTCTCTAAAAACAGATAATTACTTGCTCATTAAAAAAAAATAACCCCATCTAAATATTTAAATTTAAATGGGGTTATCTTCTTTGTGAGATAAAATTTCTAGTGATCTAACTTTTTTGCAATAGCATTAGTAGCTT
>NZ_MAAX01000148.1 GCF_002162835.1 Nonlabens dokdonensis | reverse complement strand
GAAGCAGGAAAACCTTTAGCTTCTAGTTCAAAGGTCGATAAAGTAGCTTTTACTGGAGAAACCACCACAGGTCAACTCATCATGCAATATGCATCAAAAAATCTGAACCCTGTAACTATGGAATTAGGTGGTAAATCTCCTAATGTTTTCTTTAATTCAGTAATGGATGCTGATGATGAATATTTAGATAAAGCTATTGAAGGTGCAGTGCTTTTTGCTTTTAATCAAGGTGAAGTATGTACTTGTCCGTCAAGAATTTTAGTTCAAGAAGATATTTACGATGCATTTATGGAGCGAGTTATTGAACGCACAAATGCGATCATACAAGATAATCCATATGATGTGAATACCATGGTGGGTGCTCAGGCTTCTAATGACCAATATGAAAAGATTCAATCGTATTTTAAAATTGGGAAAGAAGAAGGTGCCAAAGTATTAACAGGTGGAGCAGCAAAAAAACTTGACGGTGATTTAGCCAATGGTTTTTACATTCAACCTACAATTTTAGAAGGACATAATAAAATGAGAGTATTCCAGGAAGAAATCTTTGGTCCTGTAGCTTGTGTAACTACATTCAAAGACGAGGCTGAGGCTATTGAAATTGCTAATGACACACTTTATGGTCTTGGTGCTGGAGTCTGGACACGAGATGCACATCAACTTTATCAAATTCCAAGAGCTATAAAAGCAGGTCGCGTTTGGGTAAATTGTTATCATGCTTATCCTGCTCATGCTCCATTTGGAGGATACAAGAAGTCCGGATTTGGTAGAGAAAATCACGTTATGATGCTTAATTATTACCGTCAGACTAAAAACATGTTAATCTCTTATGACAAGAACAAACTAGGTTTCTTTTAGAAGAATTAAACACTAATATAAAGGCTGAATTTTAAAATAATTCAGCCTTTTATATATCTTTAGATTATGGATAGAATAGCAATTACGGATAAAGCAGCAGAGGTATTAGAGCAATTAAAATCAAAACATGGAGAATTAATATTTCATCAAAGCGGAGGTTGTTGCGATGGCTCGTCACCCATGTTGTTTGAAAAAGAAGACATGTATCTAGATGAAAGTGATATACTCTTAGGCAAACTAAATGGAGTGAGTTTTTACATGAATCAAGATCAGTTTGAATATTGGAAACATACACATCTAACAGTGGATATTACAAAAGGTCGTGGTGCTAGTTTTTCATTAGAAATTCCATTAGGGCTTCGTTTTTTAATTCATTCTAGACTATTAACAGAGCAGGAAAATGCCGAATTGAACAAACAATAAAACATATTAGTACCTATCTCTAAATGAACCTTTAACCTTTAAGAATAGAAGCCGGTTGGCAAGTGACTTATAATCAACTCTATGAAGTAGATCCTGTAATAGGGAATGAGTCCTATTTTGAAGGGTCCAGCTTATTAATGCTGCAAAACGATTTGCGACTTCAATTAATTGATGTGCAGTGGAGACCTGAACAAGATTTAAATGGTCGGTACGAGCTTCAAGTATTGAACTTTGTAGAGCATTTTAATCCTAAAACAAACAGCTTTGATATTGATCCTAATTGGGAAGAACCATTTTTTACTTTCACCACAACATCTAGAATAACACTCGTAGATAAGCTAGAAGATTTGATGAAAACATTACCTGTTTTTGAAGATCCTAGAATGATTCTCACCAGAGGTGTTTTAGATCCTATTTCAGAGTCCTATCGTCTAAGACTTGAAAAAAATGGAATTTCCACAGAGCTCATCAACGACATTTTAGAAAATGGAAAAGCAAATATTCAAAACCATGTTTTGGATCACAAAGAGATGACCAGAGAATTGCTACAAAAGTTTACCGAAGATGGAATCAACAAAAAGGTAAAAAATAAAGCAAAACAAAAATTGACCAGTAAACCGTTCCAAACTTCTTCATAGTTACTAAAACAGTTTTTTGCGTACTCATATATGTTACCTACCTCCTATTTCATTAGGCATTCCGCTTTCGCGAAAGCGGAACAAAACAAGCTACTTTTATCGTTTTAGGGTTTATGATAAACATCCTAAGCAGCGCTATTCATTCAAACTTATTTACTACTACCTTTGCGCTATAATAGCTTGAGTAATGGAGTTGATACACTCCTTACAGCCACAAAATAGATCTGATTCAATTGAGTACTGATTCTTCAAATACAAACTTGTGCGCCTGTCCTAACTGTAAAGGACAAGGCAAAACCAGTCAGCGTATTCGCAAAAAAGTAAAGGTCAAATACCAAAGAGATCTAGAAAACTATAAAAAAAATGGTGGAGAAAAACCTGAACCTCCCAAAGGACATCAAGTTATTTGTAAGATTTGTAAAGGTTCTGGATTAGAAGTTTGTGAAAAACCATTGTTGCCAGATGATGAGAGCTATCCACATGTAGCAATTATAGGCGGTGGCATAGGTGGAATGGCGCTTGCAGTAGCTTGTTTACATCGCGGCATTCCTTTTACTGTTTATGAAAGAGACCAAAGCTTTGATCAACGATCGCAAGGATATGGACTGACTTTACAGCAAGCAAGTAATGCGATGAGAGGTTTCGGACTAAATTCATTAAACGGCGGAATTGTATCTACAAAACACGTGGTACATCGTACTGATGGAACCATCGTAGGCGAATGGGGAAAAAGAAAATGGCTGTCTGAAAATCCTACTTCACCATCAAAAAGAACTAACGTTCATATCGCAAGGCAGTCATTAAGACTTGCTTTGATACAACAACTTCAAGACAAGAACCAAATTTTCTGGAACCATAAATTAGTAGCTTTAAACAAAAGCGATGACAATGCTACTCAATTGGAATTTGAAGTAGATGGCAAGGTAAAAACCACTCAAGCAAATCTAGTTGTAGGTGCTGATGGTATAAGAAGTGCCGTTCGCCATCTGACTATAGGCGAGGCAGCTGCGCCATTGAGGTATTTAGATTGTATCGTCATTTTAGGGATTTGTAAGTTAGCAAACTTAAAAGATGAAGAATACGATTTATTAGATGG
>NZ_MAAX01000016.1 GCF_002162835.1 Nonlabens dokdonensis | reverse complement strand
GGTAATAGAATCTTGAACGCATACAGCCCAGTGAGTAAAAATAAGGAAATGGTTCTTACCTTAAAAGATTCTGTTAACACCATTTCACTCAAGGCAATTAATCTAGGAACTAAACCACCTAACACTGCCAAGATTCAACTTGTAAATAAAGACGGCGAGATCATTGACCTTGCTTCTAATTTGCAGCTTAATGAAGAAGTCACGTTTGTGTTCTATAAACAAAAACCTAAAGTTAAGTAGTTTTAACTAGCGTTAATAGAAGTTTGAATTAGAACGGATTGCAGTTAATTTGATTTAGTTAACCAATAAACTAAATCATGAAAACCAAATTAACTCTACTCATTCCATTCTTATTTCTTTTCACTTGTATAGCATTTAGTCAAGAAAATGCTCCTAATTCAACTAATCATCTTTTTGAATTTGAAGAACCAGTAGATCGCTGGAGCACAGGTTTAACTTTTCAAGCGCTGTCTGGTTTCCGAGAAATAAAAATGTCAGGTGCTACCTATGATTCTTTTGATGAAGCCTGGATAGGAATAGGTGTAGGCTTTTATGCCGACTATAAAATAAATAAGGTATGGAAATTAAGATCTGAAGTAGGTGTTAATGCCTATGTAGGCTTTGATCCTTACATCAACTTTCAATCGGAATTTAAATTTACTGATCGATGGAGTTTTTATGCTGGCTCAGGAAGTTATTTCAACACTTCAGCAGATCATCTCGTACAGCGAGATGAGCAAGGTACAGCCATTATTAATCCCTATGTGCAATTGGGTTTGCGTTATAAAATGAGTAAAAGCTGGACATTAGATTTGCGATATCAGCAAGATCTTTATGCAAGACGTAAAGCCACCTCTCTTAATAGATTTTCTAAAGATGGACCATTGAGTACTTTCAGCCTAGGGTTTAATTATAGATTTTAATTGATATCACATAAAAAATCCTCAATTCAAAAAGTTGAATTGAGGATTTTTAAATCAAATTTATATGTAATTGTCTTAGAGCTAATTCTCATAACTCAAGGACTCACAAACTCAGCGACTACAAATGTATCACCTCACCATAAGCGTCTGCAACGGCTTCCATCACCGCTTCACTCATAGTTGGATGTGGATGCACTGCTTTTAATACTTCATGACCTGTAGTTTCTAGCTTACGACCTAAAACAGCTTCAGCGATCATATCGGTAACACCAGCACCTATCATGTGACAGCCTAGCCATTCTCCATACTTAGCGTCAAAAATCACTTTTACAAAACCATCTTTTGCACCACTAGCACTTGCTTTACCACTTGCGCTGAATGGGAATTTACCAACTTTCAACTCGTATCCAGCTTCTTTGGCTTGAGCCTCTGTCATTCCTACGCTTGCAATTTCTGGAGTAGAGTAAGTACAACCTGGTATGTTTCCATAATCAAGTGGTTCCACGTGCATGTCTGCAATTTTCTCAACACATAATATACCTTCTGCACTTGCAACGTGAGCTAGTGCTGGACCAGCAGTAATATCACCTATTGCATAGTATCCAGGTAAGTTCGTTTGGTACCATTGGTTTACTAATACTTTACCACGATCTGTAGAAATACCTACTTCTTCTAGACCTATGTTAGATAAGTTAGTCTCAATTCCTACCGCGCTTAAAACGATGTCAGCATCAAGAACTTCTTCTCCTTTTTTAGTTTTCACGTTAACTTTTACACCATCGCCAGAAGTATCAACGCTAGTCACCTCACTAGAAGTCATTACTTTAATTCCAGACTTCTTAAAGCTGCGCTCCATTTGTTTAGAAACATCGATGTCTTCAACAGGTACAATACGATCTACATATTCTACTATAGTAACATCAGTTCCCATAGCATTATAAAAATATGCAAACTCAACACCTATTGCTCCAGACCCTACAACAACCATTTTCTTAGGCTGCTCTTTAAGCGTCATTGCTTCACGATATCCTATTACTTTTTTACCATCTTGTGGTAAATTAGGAAGAACACGAGATTTTGCTCCAGTTGCAATAATAATATGGTTACCTTCTACAGTAGAAGTAGATCCATCTTCAGCTTTCACTTCGATTTTCTTACCTTTTTTTACTGTACCGTAACCCATGATTACGTCTATTTTATTTTTCTTTAATAAGAACTGTACACCTTTGCTCATTCCGTCTGCCACATCGCGGCTACGTTTTACAACAGCATTAAAATCCTTATCTACGTTATCAGCTTTAAGACCGTAATCTGCGGCATGGTTCAGGTAATTGAATACATCAGCACTTTTTATCAGCGCTTTTGTAGGTATACAACCCCAGTTTAAACATACACCACCTAGAGATTCCTTCTCTACGATAGCTGTTTTAAACCCTAGTTGAGACGCACGTATTGCCGTTACATATCCGCCAGGTCCACTACCTAAAACGATCACATCATATTTACTCATATCAGTCATTTTTTAAGAGTCACAAAAATATGGAATAAAGTCCAACCGATTGTAAATTTGCACAACCTTATTATTATGTATAAATCCATTATTAGACCACTGCTTTTTTCGTTCGATCCAGAAGCAGTACATCACTTTTCATTTAAGAGTATCAAATTATTGAGCAAGGTACCTGGTTTTAGTACGCTTTCGCGAAAGCGTTACAAAAAACAGCATCCTGCACTTAAAAGAGAACTCTTCGGTTTACAGTTTGAGAATCCTGTGGGAATGGCAGCCGGATTTGATAAAGATGCCAAAGCATTTAAAGAATTCTCTAATCTAGGATTTGGATTTATAGAAATAGGAACGCTTACACCAAAGCCACAAGATGGAAATCCTAAGCAGCGATTGTTTAGATTAAAGAAAGATCAAGCGATTGTAAATAGAATGGGATTCAATAACGGCGGAGTAGATGCTGCGGTAGAACGATTGAAAAAAAATCCGAAATTAGGACAGCCAGATCATGTACTCATCGGCGGAAATATAGGTAAAAATAAAGTCACGCCTAATGACAATGCGGTAAACGATTACATTATCTGTTTTGAAAAGCTTTTTGAT
>NZ_MAAX01000185.1 GCF_002162835.1 Nonlabens dokdonensis | reverse complement strand
TTTCGCGAAAGCAACAACAAATAGCCACTGAATTATTAAAAGAAATAAGAGAACGATTACAGTTTTTACTAGATGTAGGTCTCGATTATTTATCGCTAAATAGAAGTGCCAAAACACTTTCTGGTGGAGAAGCACAACGCATACGACTAGCCACACAAATAGGGTCACAACTTGTAGGAGTATTATATATTCTAGATGAGCCTAGTATAGGCCTTCACCAGCGAGACAATGAAAAGCTTATTAATTCCTTAGTTTCTTTAAGAGACACAGGAAACTCTGTTATCGTAGTAGAACACGATAAAGACATGATCGAGCGAGCAGATCATGTGATTGACATAGGTCCACGAGCAGGAAAATACGGTGGTGAGATCATCAGTGAAGGATCGCCGCAAGAGATTTTAAAACACGACACGCTTACTGCACAATATTTGAATGGGAAACGTGAAATAGCAGTTCCTAAAAAGCGCCGCAAAGGAAACGGAAAGAAAATCTCTCTTAAAGGATGTACGGGAAATAATCTCAAAAATGTTTCCATCGATTTGCCATTAGGTCAAATGATAGGTGTGACAGGTGTTTCTGGTAGTGGAAAATCTACTTTAATTAATGAGACGCTCTACCCTATTATGAATGCGCACTTTTTTAATGGTGTAAAAGTTCCGATGCCTTATAAAAGCATCAAAGGACTGGATCATTGTGATAAGGTTATCGATATCAATCAAAGCCCGATAGGTAGAACACCTCGATCTAATCCAGCGACCTATACTAAAACCTTTGACGAAGTAAGATCACTCTTTGCCAAAACTCCAGAAGCATTGATACGAGGTTATAAGCCAGGTCGTTTTAGCTTTAATGTAACTGGTGGACGCTGTGAAACCTGCAAAGGTGGCGGACTAAGAGTTATAGAAATGAATTTCCTTCCAGATGTTTACGTGACCTGTGAAACCTGTCAAGGAAAACGATTCAATAGAGAAACGCTAGAAATACGTTACAAAGGGAAGTCGATAAGTGATGTGCTTAACATGACCATTAACGAGGCAACAGACTTCTTTGAGCCTATTCCTAAAATTTACCGCAAATTAAAAACCATTAAGGATGTAGGTCTCGGTTACATTACTTTAGGACAACAGTCCACTACCCTATCTGGTGGAGAAGCACAACGTATCAAACTAGCAAGCGAGCTTTCTAAAAGAGATACTGGGAACACCTTTTACATCCTAGACGAACCAACCACAGGACTTCATTTTGAAGACGTACGTGTTCTCATGGATGTGTTGAATAAACTAGTCGATAAAGGAAATACGGTGCTCGTCATTGAACACAACATGGACGTGATTAAAATATGCGATTACCTCATCGACGTAGGTCCAGAAGGTGGCCGCGGCGGTGGTACTATAGTTGCAAAAGGAACTCCTGAACAAGTTGCTAAGCATAAAACGAGTCATACGGCTAGGTTCTTGAAGAAGGAACTTTAAATCAGTAGGCAGTATTTCAGGCGGCCGGTGGTAGTACGTATCCCTATTTCTATCACAATTAGTTAAAATTAAAAACTAATTATTTGTATCAGGTCTGTTATAAACTAGATAAAACTCTAGCCTTTCAGAAACTCCAAAAAACTTTTAAAAACCTTGGAGCTAGCTTAACCTATCTAATTCATTTTATCTCGCTTTCGCGAAATCGGAAACTTGAACCAGCATCAAACTCTTAAATCCATTCATAAAAAAATCCTCCATCGATATGATGGAGGATTTAAAATTATCTAAGAAAAGAGATTATGAAAGCTCTTTTGCTCTGCGTTTACGTTCGTTTTCATCTAAGAAGATTTTACGCAATCTTAAATGATTAGGAGTTACCTCTACGTATTCATCTTTCTGAATGTATTCTAAAGCTTCTTCTAGAGTGAATTTTACTGGCGGAGCGATTTTTACTTTATCATCGTTACCGGCACTACGCACGTTAGAAAGTTTCTTTGTTTTAGTAAGGTTAATCGCTAGATCATCTGGTCTAGAGTTCTCTCCTACTACCTGACCACCATAAATCTCTTCACCTGGGTGAATAAAGAATTTACCACGATCTTGTAATTTATCCATAGAATAAGGAATAGAAGTCCCTTTTTCCATAGAGATCATAGAACCGTTAATACGCCCTGCGATCTCGCCTTTGTAAGGTTCAAAACCTACAAAACGGTGGTTCATAATCGCCTCACCAGCCGTAGCTGTGATCAATTGATTACGTAAACCTATGATACCACGAGAAGGGATTTTAAATTCACACACCATGCGATCTCCTTTAGGAGCCATGCTGGTCATTTCACCTTTTCTAAGGGTAACCATTTCTACAGCTTTACCACTTACACTTTCTGGTAAATCTATCGTAAGCTCTTCTATAGGCTCACATTTTACACCATCTATTTCTTTAATGATTACTTGTGGCTGTCCTATCTGTAATTCATAACCTTCACGACGCATCGTTTCAATTAAAACCGAAAGGTGTAATACTCCACGACCGAAAACCATGAACTTGTCTGCACTACCAGTATCGTGTACTTGTAAGGCAAGGTTTTTTTCTAATTCTTTAGTAAGACGGTCTTTAATGTGGCGTGATGTTACAAACTTTCCATCCTTACCGAAGAAAGGAGAATCGTTAATGGTAAACAACATACTCATAGTAGGCTCATCGATTGCGATGGTTTCCATAGCTTCAGGATTTTCAAAATCGGCAACACTGTCCCCTATTTCAAAACCTTCTAATCCTACAATTGCACAAATATCGCCCGCCATTACTTCTTTGGCTTTGGCTTTACCCATTCCGTCAAAGACATAAACTTCTTTTACCTTGGTCTTAGTCTGTGAACCATCGCGCTTACAAAGAGTAACATTTTGACCTTCTTTAATAGAGCCTCTTTTTACACGACCTATGGCAATACGTCCTGTGTAGTTAGAGAAATCTAGGGAAGTAATTAATAACTGAGTCGTTCCTTCTTCTACTTTAGGAGCAGGAACGTGCTCGATAACCATATCTAGAAGTGGCTCAATATTTTCAGTTTCATCTTTCCAGTCTTCGCTCATCCAGTTGTTTTTGGCACTACCATAAACAGTTGGGAAATCTAGTTGCCATTCTTCGGCACCTAGTTCAAACATTAAGTCAAAAACAGATTCATGTACCTCATCTGGAGTACAGTTTTCTTTATCTACTTTATTAACAACCACACAAGGTTTTAAGCCTAAGTCGATTGCTTTTTGTAGTACAAAACGCGTTTGTGGCATAGGACCTTCAAAGGCATCTACAAGAAGTAGTACACCATCTGCCATGTTCAATACACGTTCTACTTCACCACCAAAATCGGCGTGACCAGGTGTATCGATGATGTTGATTTTAGTCCCTTTGTACATTACTGATACGTTCTTTGCAAGAATAGTAATCCCACGTTCACGTTCAATATCGTTGTTATCAAGAATTAAATCTCCGGTAGTTTCATTTTCACGGAAGGTTTCACAGTGGTGTAAAATCTTATCTACTAACGTAGTCTTACCGTGGTCTACGTGAGCAATAATCGCGATGTTTCTAATATCTTTCATAAAAAATAATGCTTCTAAGCGGCTGCAAAAGTAGTCTTATTTATTGGTTTTTAATTCATTGGTTGCGTTAAATGATGGTTATGAGTGAAGTGTTGTGCGTCATAGAGTTAGTGAACTATAAGGATACAACCATATATTTGACTAACTAGTAGATCAATTTCAAGAACATAATCGATCATTACATATTGTAACTGACATCGAAAAAATAAAATTATCATGAACAATAAAGCAACAAAACATTACAAAAGATGGCAATATCAAGCACCTTTAGGCTTAGTCCTAATAGGTGCTGGAATAAGCTGTATTGTGGATGCCGCTTTTTATAGATACGACGGTGCAGCCTGGTGGCAATGGATAGGTTATGGCACCATAGCATTAACTATTTTTAATGCTGGATTAAGTTTATTTGTAGATGCTGGTTTGCACCGCATACGATATGAACAGGCAAATCAATAGTTTACGAACTTTTGAATTTTGTGTTTTAGGGTTATAAATCCTTACAAAGGGTTGATCTCTATCCAGCAAGTTGGCTGGCTTTACTGCTGCCATAACGGGCCGTTATATGTGCTAATTTATAGAAGGGATCAATAACATCTTTCTGTAACCCTATTTAAAAGAGGTTAAAACTGTTATGATTCAATTACTTAACGACTATTATTAAATAGTACTAAGCGCTCCGTACATTACTAAATGTATAGTATTACCAGAACCTAACATGAAATGACCCAAATTAATAAGTTTACATCTGTTCTATTTCATAAATTTCTCTCTGAAGAAACGAGAAAGAGAACAGAAAGAGTCATACTATACGTTGCTCTATTCAGTTTTTTTATTCATCTAGCGGTCATTTATTTGATAGATTTTAATCTGCTGTCGTTTTCTCAAGAATCAGAGCTAATCAAGAATCCTATAGCCGCCATTTACACGCCATTTTCATTCATCTTAATATATGAGGTATATCTTTTAATCTACTACTTACCTAAGTCTTTTACAACATATATTATCAAACAGTATGAGATCATCAAGCTTATAATAATCCGCAAACTGTTCAAAGATTTATCTGCACTAGAATTGACCTCTAACTGGTTTGAAATTAAGGGCGATTTGCAATTTACTTATGACAGCATAGCGTCATTGCTGTTGTTCTTTTTAATTTATTTGTTTCAAAAACAAGGTAACGTAAAATTGAATTGCAAGACACAGCTCCTACTTCCATAGACCGATTTGTAAAAAAGAAAAAAACGATCGCTGTGATTTTAGTGCCATTATTCTTTTTTATGGCTTTGTATACGTTGATTAATTGGTCATTAGAAATTTCGTTTTCAACAAATGAATTGCCACCACTGGACACGATTAACAACCTGTTTTTTGATGAGTTTTTTACTATTTTGATTTTGGTAGATGTAGTATTATTACTCATTTCATTTTTCTACACCCATGAATTTCATAAAACGATAAGAAATTCAGGATTTATAATTTCTACCATACTCATAAGAATTTCCTTTGGAGTCAGTGGACTCATAAGTACCATATTGATTGTGATAGCCGTCCTCTTCGGTCTTGCGATCATTAGTATTCATAATCAGTACGAAATGCAAAAATTGCCAGATGATTTTAATAAAGAAGGTGACTGAAACGTTTGCAAGCTCTTATTAAACGCCTGTATTAGAGTAAATTTCTATGCTTTCTGTAATTTATCTTAGGTAGTTGTAGTGGTGTAATTTTTTACCGCTTTCGCGAAAGCGAGAACATCTACCAGCTCAGTACTATCTATTTGAGACTCGCAAGTTGTTAAGTCTTTCTTAATAAAGAGGAATAAAACCGTCTCAATTTTGTTAGGCAATTGTAAATCATACCTTTGCAGCCGATACAAAAAATATCAATTTTATGAGTCAAGTGAAAGCAAATGACACTGTAAAAGTGCATTACACAGGAAAATTAAAAGCAAACGGACAAGTTTTTGACACCAGTGCCGAAAGAGAGCCGCTAGAAGCTCAGTTAGGTCAAGGTGCATTGATACCTGGTTTTGAAAAAGGTCTTGTGGATATGAAAGTGAACGAGAAGAAAACTATTGAGATACCTAAAGAAGAGGCTTATGGTGAAGTGATGAAAGAACTTTTTCATAAAGTACCTAAAGATCAATTACCTGGCGAGATCAAGCCAGAAGTAGGAATGGGACTTCTGGCACAAAATCCAGATGGAACAGAGCGCCAGTTAAGAGTGGCACAGGTAGAAGAAGATCATATTATAGTAGATGCAAATCACCCACTAGCGGGACAAGATCTTATATTTGAACTAGAAGTTGTAGCTATTAACTAACACTTATTTCTATTTATTAAAGCCCAATGTTGTAACAAGTATTGGGCTTTTTTTATTCTACATATTCTTGTTGCTTTTCTTAAATACATGCGGATATAAAATATACCCTTAAAAGGGTATTTAAGGTTTGTTAGAATACCCCTAATTTTAAAGAACCTAAATAATTATATTATGAAAACATGGATTTTTACTCTAGCCTTATTGTTAACAGGATTAAATTATGCGACTTCTCAATCACTAAGTTTTGATGGCTTATGGGAAGGAACACTCGAAAGAGAAAATGGAGAATCTTTATTTGTACGTATTTATATAGAAGAGAATAACGTCTATATGACTACAAGAGATGAAGATGGAGATTTAGTTAAGGACTATAGCAAACAAGTAATGATGAGCAAAGGATACAAAGGGCAGCTTAACGCCTTCTGGATGGATTCTGGTGGTGTGTGGACAGAGACTCAGTTTTACTCTTTATCAAGAAAATCAGATAGTGTGTTATCTGTCTTTTTTACCAGGCACGTTTCTAATAAAGAAGGTAGTGGTTATACTGACTGGGGTTATACCGCAACGGGAAACATGACCAAACAATAATAAAATTTTTTGATGCAAAAAAAAGCTGACTCATTACGAGTCAGCTTTTACTATTTAAAGGGGAAATCGCTTTTATGCTTCAACTTTTTTTGAAGATGTTACAGCAAGGCTATAGATCACAAGACCAAAACCTATTTTATTGATCGCATCACCTATGTTGTAAACTACATCCATTGCTTCTTGAGCAGCTTTAGGATCATCTACTAACTGTAAGCCGAATAAACCACCTTCAGTTCCTAAGATATAACCTAATGGATAAATAGCCCAACCTACTAGTACAAACCAGCATAATATATTGTGTGCTTTAAGTACTGCTCCACCAGCTGCTGTTGCTAGTTTCTTTGCCTCACCAAACCAAATCATGTATACGATTATGAAGTAAGCAATTCCTGAAACAAGACCCCAAACCCATTGCATAGTTGGGTTTCCTAACGCGATTACTTCTCCAAAGTAACCTGTTACTAGCATTACTACAGACCAGAAGATCAACTTCCACATAAGTCCTAGTTTTGCACCAGCTACTTTAAGTATTAAGTAAAACTCTACACACATTAACGGTACTGTTAACGTCCAGTCTACATATCTAAAGAATGTAGGAGAGCTATCAGTTGCTGCATAATAATCTCTCATGTAGAAATAATGCACCGCTGCAATGAAAGTAATTAGTCCTGAAACTAACACAGAAGTTCGCCATTTGTTGTCAAATTGACTCAATGACAAAAAGAAGAAAGCACTTGCTGCCATCATGGCCATGCTCCCGATGAAGAATGTAAAACCTACATAATCATCTGTGGCCATTTTTGCCACTTCAAGAGTTGAAAGTAAAAAGTTCATATTTTAAGTTTTTATGTTTAAGTAAATATATGAAAGATTAAACATAATTGTTTAACTTTGAAGTGTTAATATTAAACAAAATATATGTCTAGGAAATTTCAGCTCTACAATATGATTATGGTACTGAGCTTTTTCTTCTTATGGATTTCCTTTCAAATACCTGAAAATATGGAATTTGGGCTAGGCTATTTTTTAATACTTACTATAGGAGTAGGACACGGAGCAAATGATTTAAAGATTTATTTTAATAAAAAGAAATGGAATCGTAAGAACACGATTTTATTTCTAACACTTTATTCTTTGCTTGTTTTAGTGGGAACTGGTTTGTTTTTTATATTTCCCGAGGGTCTTTTATTTTTATTTATACTCATAAGTGGTTATCATTTTGGACAAGAGCATTTTGAGAAATATGAGATTGCAACTAACTGGTTGTACCACATATTTGTATGTGCATATGGCTTGATGATTATACTTACCTTATTATACCTTCATGCACGAGAAAGCTTACTGATCATTAACGACTTGCTGGATAGCGATTTAAATCAAGAGGTACTAATGTATCCATTAATAGCATCGGTAACTTTGATGGTAGTATCTTTTTTTAAATTCAAGGATCGTTTTGATCTTAAAGAGGTTTTAAAAGAACTGTTCTATTTGTTACTCCTATTTACCATTTTCTATACTTCTAATCTTATTTGGGGTTTTGCTATATACTTTATATTATGGCATAGCATACCTTCTATCTATAATCAAATTCTTTACTTAGAAGGTATTGTTACTACTCACACGGTAAAAACATATATAAAAGACTCGCTATTATACTGGGTTACTGCTCTTATTTTTCTAGGTGTTTTATATTATTTCCTAAAGGACCACACGAGTCTATTTCTGAGCATCATCATTGCGTTTTTAGGTGGCATTACTTTCCCGCATGTAGTGGTCATGCACCAGTTACATAATAAGTAGCTGGTTTAAAAATTAAAGTGACTCCTGCGAGAAAGCTGCAAAGCAAGTTCTATTTTATCTAAGCACGGTTATCGTGCATTACAAAAAGTGGCAACTCGCTTAACATCCCAAGGTCTTGAACTAATGGTTTATTGAATAGTGTGGAAAAGAAACTGTGCTTTCTATTTATGAAGGCAATCATATCACCACCATTAATATTTACAAATGTTCTTATGCCGCTTGCTACATTCTTACTTTCTATTTCATGAAAAGAATAAGAAGCATCTTCTAAACATTCTTCAAGAAGCTGTTTATTTTCTAATTGTAGCTTTGAAAACTCCTGAGATCCTGTAATATGTAAAACGGAAATATTTGCTGATTGTGTGCGTGCTAGGTCTACAAGATGCGTAAGCTCTTTACTCTTATAATGGGTTTTGAAACTAGTAGAAAAGATAATCTGATTGATAGCTACTTCTTCAGCATCATAAGGTACTCCTATCACTGGACATACACGCAAGTTCTCCATAACATTGATGGTATTGCTTCCTAGAACAGTAGCTCTGTAATTACTTGCACCCTTGGTTCCCATTATTATTAATTGAATGTCACGCTTTTCTACCATTGTTTTCATCGCGCTCAAAAGATCATCTTGTAAGGAAATCGTTTGAAAAGTATGCTTGTCATTTTTAAATAAAGAATCAATTTTTATAATAACCTCTTCTAAACCTCGTGTTGATTGTGTCTTTGCATTTTCAAAAGACAGCTCATCTGACTTTGCATTTATAAGTTCTTTTTTACTCGGTACTGAACTGGTGTACGTGTGTAATATATAAAACTCACACTCTTTATTAAGATACAGTTTTAATGCATACTGGATGGCGTTCCATGCGTTCAATGAAAAGTCAGTGGGAATTAATATTTTATTCTTCATCTTAAAGCTTTTAAATTATTGATAGTAATAGGGTTGTAAGATTAATTTTACTCTGGTGGTAAGATTAGAAAAGGAACTTGAGAATGATGAACGATCTTTTGAACTACAGGTTTAAAAATTAAATTTTCAAAAAAGTTATGATTATTACGCACTAGTACAACCATATCTACCTTGTGGCTAGATTGATAACTTTTAATGGCGTCTATAACTTCCATACTTTCTAAAATGTGAGTCAAATGATGATCATATTCAAAGAATCGATCTAGCGATTCTTTATTCCCTTTTTGCTGGGCTGTAAATGCTGTTCCTTGATACACGTTTAAAAATGTAAGCCTGGAAGAAAAAGTTTGAACAAGCTGTTTTAATAAAGATAGCCCCTTTTGAAACTTATTAATTTTATAGTCTGTGGTAAATAAAATTTTCTCTAAGTTTTTAAACGTACTTCCTGCAGGCACTCCTAATACTGGAACTTTTGAATTCTTAATAACTTGCATGGTTTGAGACCCTATAAAAACTTCCTTTAATCCTGATGCTCCATTAGTTCCCATCACGATTGCATCCACAGCAATTACTGAGACTAATTCTTCTATCTCTAAACTCAGTAAATTAAAAGTGGACCTACCTTGAAAAGTATGAAGCCTATTAGGGAAACGATGCTGCATATCTTCTATGAGGGCATTAATTTTAGACTCTGATTTCTTTTGAAACAACTGCCCTAAGTCCATATCTACCTCTGCATTAATACCGTAAGTTGATGCTGTAAAAACAGCAACCGGCTGGTATGTATTGAGAATTAAAAATGTGCACTCATCATTTTTAAATAGCTGCAGTGCATAAGTAATAGCATTTATAGAAGTCTCAGAAAAATCGGTAGGAAGTAATATAGTTTTCATAGTGGTCATTTTATAATATTAAAAAAGTCTTATCTATTTGTAATTCTAATGTGTCTACATGAGAAGAATGTATAAATGAATTGAGAAAGGAATGTTTCGTTTTAACTACGGCTACCAAGTCTATATTTTCTTTTTGCACATACTTATTTACCTCAAAAGCGATAGAAATAGGTTTCATTTTTTTGTACACGATCTCGCTTTCGCGAAAGCGGTATCCCAACAATTTATCTACAAAGTTTTCTTTATCTGTTAATACTGTTTCATTAATGAAATGCAGTACATGCATAGTCGCACTGTTATGATAGACCAAGTTGTTGATTAAGTCTAATTTATCACCGAAGATGCCTGATAGATTTTGCGTAGGAAAAAGTACATTTTTGAGTGGTTGAAATTCAACATTTTGAGGTACTACTAATAAAGGACGTTCTATTTCTTGAATCGCTTTTAGTGTATTACTCCCGAAGCTGATGTGGTCTTTATTACTTCTACCTTTTGTACCCATCACTATAAGATCTGCATCGTATTTTTTCACCCTTTTGTGCAAGGTCATAATGAAGCTGCCTTGATCTACACCAGTTTTAAATTGATGAAACTTATTATTAAAAAGATGTTCTACTCGTTCAAGCATCAAATCTAACTGGTCTTGTATGATCTCCATACCAGCGTCAGTTTCTTCATTTATCATATGAACAATTAAGAAATGTGTCTCTTGATGGTTGAACAGTCGTATAGCACTAGTTAATGCACTGAATGCATTTTCTGAAAAATCTGTTGGTATAATTATCTTCATTAGGTTCATTAAACTAGACCAAAGTTAAAGCTCCTAAAAATCAAAAACGATGATATTTATCAGTGTCCTATAAACTGATAATGTGATAATTAAACAAGTAGATATGAAACCTATAGATCTATAACTAAACTGTATTTTTATTTACTTACTGACGGATAAGAATGCTGTAACTACCTATAACCTCATCGATGCTCCTATATCGTTACCGTGGTGAAACTGTTTAACCTAAGAGCTGATTTGCTGAATACTAGAAACCAATTCAAAACCTTGAAGGTAAACAGGTATAATAGTATCTTTGCGATCTTCAAAAAATGAGTAAAAAATATGTTTGATAATTTAACTGATAAGCTCGATAAAGCTATGCACGTCCTCAAAGGACATGGAAGCATTACCGAAGTTAACGTTGCAGATACTCTTAAAGAAATACGTCGCGCCCTTGTTGATGCTGACGTTAACTATAAAATTGCAAAAGAATTTACTTCTCGAGCAAAAGAAAAAGCGCTAGGTCAAGGCGTTCTTACCACATTAAAACCAGGTCAACTACTTACAAAAATTGTTAAAGATGAGCTTACTGAGCTCATGGGTGGTGATGCGATAGGACTTAATTTAAGCGGGAATCCTACTGTTATTTTAATGTCTGGACTTCAAGGTTCTGGTAAAACAACTTTTTCTGGTAAACTGGCTAACTTTTTAAAGAGTAAGAAGAGTAAAAAACCACTTCTTGTAGCTTGTGATATTTATCGACCAGCTGCCATAGATCAACTTCACGTTGTAGGAGAAAGTGTAGGTGTAGAAGTATTTTCTAATAGAGAAGAAAAGAATCCCGTTAAAATATCTGAAGCCGCGATTGCCTATGCTAAGGCAAATGGTTTTAATGCCGTTATCATAGATACCGCTGGTCGTCTTGCTGTAGATGAGCAAATGATGACTGAAATTGCAGATGTACACGCTGCGATACAACCACAAGAAACACTATTTGTGGTAGATGCGATGACTGGTCAGGATGCGGTTAATACTGCAAAGGCTTTTAATGACCGTCTAGACTTTGATGGAGTTGTACTTACAAAATTAGATGGTGATACTCGTGGTGGTGCTGCACTATCTATTAAAACTGTCGTGAACAAGCCTATTAAATTTATAGGTACTGGTGAAAAAATGGAGGCACTAGATGTTTTCTATCCAGAACGTATGGCAGATCGTATTCTAGGTATGGGAGATGTAGTGTCTCTTGTAGAACGCGCACAAGAACAATTTGATGAAGAAGAGGCTCGCAAATTGAGCAAAAAGATCGCCAAAAATCAATTTGGTTTTGACGATTTTCTTTCTCAAATCCAGCAGATCAAAAAAATGGGTAACATGAAAGATCTTATGGGTATGATTCCTGGTGCAGGAAAAATGCTTAAAGATGTGGATATAGATGATGATGCCTTTAAAGGAATAGAAGCTATAATACACTCCATGACCGTTGAAGAACGAACAAAACCTCAAGTTATCAACGGCTCGCGTAAAAAACGAATTGCAAAAGGTAGCGGTACCTCGGTTACTGAAGTTAATCAGCTACTCAAGCAATTTGATCAAATGAGTAAAATGATGAAAATGATGCAAGGTGGTAAAGGAAAAGCCATGATGAATGCATTAGGGAAAATGCGATAGACATTTCATAAGTATTTTAAAAAAGCCTCTTTAATTATTAATTAAGGAGGCTTTTGTATTTTAAGTAACACAGGCTACGCAATCGCTATCGTTAACAAGTAGGTAATAATTGTAATCATATAAACTTTCATATATGTGGTATAAGTTAGATTTTTACATTTCTATTCATTATCAAGAGCAATTATGACTATTCTAGACGGAAAAAAAACCAGTAATGATATCAAGAACGAGATCACAGAAATCGTTCAAGAAATGAAAAATAATGGTGAGAAAGTACCTCATCTAGCTGCGGTCATCGTCGGTAATGATGGTGCAAGTCTTACTTATGTAGGCTCAAAAGTAAGAGCCTGTGAGCGAGTAGGATTTGAAAGTACCATGGTGCGCATGCCTAATACTACTAGTGAGACTGAGCTGTTAAGAGAAATAAAAAAACTGAATGAAAATCCCGAGATAGATGGTTTTATCGTACAGTTGCCTCTTCCTAAACAAATAGATACTCAAAAAGTGCTTATGGCTGTAGATCCAGATAAGGATGTAGATGGCTTCCACCCTACTAACTTTGGTAGAATGGCGTTAGACATGAGTACGTTTATACCGGCGACACCATTTGGTATTCTAGAATTAATGGATCGATATGGTGTAGATACTCAAGGAAAACACACAGTGGTTATAGGCAGGTCACATATCGTAGGAAGGCCTATGAGTATTTTAATGGGACGTAAAGGATTTCCAGGAAATTCTACCGTGACACTTACTCACAGCCACACAAAAAACATTACACAAATTACCTCGCAAGCAGATATTATCATAACTGCATTAGGTGTTCCAGGATTTCTTAAAGCAGAGATGGTTAAAGACGACGCCGTAATCATAGACGTAGGTATAACAAGAGTTCCAGACGAGTCTAGAGAACGTGGTTATTACATCACAGGCGATGTAGATTTTGAAAACGTATCTAAGAAAGCGAGTTTCATCACACCTGTTCCAGGTGGTGTAGGCCCGATGACTATCGCCATGCTTCTTAAGAACACGCTACTGGCTAGAGAACGTCATAGAGCTGCAAATAGATAAGAGTAAGATAAAGGTTCCGCTTTTGCGAAAGCGGAATCATTTTATCCATTAATGTAACTTAAGAAAATTATTTACCGCCATTTGCTTGCAAGTCTGCAATGCATTGAGCATCTAAGTTAGGTACACCAGAGCCTAATGCGCTCATCATGTCAAATATATTCCCACTTTCTAATTGCGCTTGCATTAAACAGTTTGCAACATTACAATGTTTATCATTATCAGGATCTTCATGTTGAGACGTTAAAGGTGTCCCTAGATTTACTAGCCCCATGATATGACAAAATTCATGTGCATACACGGCCGTTTCTACAGTAACACGGTTAGGCTGGTTTAATCCACCACTAAAGTTTTCTATAGTACTTTGATACATAACTAGTGATGTGTTGCGGTATGCTGTACCTAGCACAACATTATTACCACTATCTGAGGCACTAGCATTTTCAGCAAAAAGCACAAAAACAGCGATGGTATTACCAGAACTAAATTGTGTCCTGAACTCATCTTCTACTTGTCTAACTTCTTCAATCGTATAGGTGTCATACGGCTGGGCAGGAATATCTCTTTCAATAATACTTATTCCTCCAGATTTATTTAATCTAGAATCCAGAAAAGAAACTAAATTATTAAGAGAGCTAGCTTCTGGTCTAAAACCGTCTACATATACTGCTTCTATAATAAGGTTAGTGTAAGTCGTTTCACTTAGTAATTCATTTGCACTAGCACCTGTACTTCTATTGTTTAAATTTTGGCTATTGCCATTTCCCGATGATAATGACCCTTCATCGTCAGAACAGCTGCCTAAAACGGTTAATAAAATTAAAAGCCCGAATACTTTTCCTAAATTATACATTAGATTTATTTTTGCCAATAATAATATCTTGAGATGAAAAATTCTATTAAACTTATACTAAGCTTCTTATTTATCTGTCAATTTGCTACAGCACAGCAGCAAGAATCCTATCAATCGTTGATGATGGAATACTTTAAAGTAAGTGGTATAAATTCTGAATATGAGAGTGCTTACGATGGAATGGTCTCCATGTTACAAGATGCTTATCAAACTCAAGAAATTCCAGCGGAAACCTGGCAAAAGATATACGATGGAAAAAAGGCATCTGTTTCTAAATTTAAAGGTATTCTAGCATCAGAATACCGTGGCATTTTTGAAGATAAACAAGACATACGCAATCTTATTGATTTTTACAGTTCTCCTACCGGTGTGCAGTATAAGAAAGATCGATCTGCAATGACTGATAGTCAGCAGGCAGAGTTAACTGCTTTTAAAAACTCCATTACTGGCCAGAAATTATTTAGTCGTGTGGACCAAATAAATAAGGCTAAAGAAAGTTCAAGTATTTACTGGTCTAGGGAGTTGATTTGTAACGTAACTACAATGCTTAAAGATAAAGGGTTTGAAAGCTCTATGCATATGCCTAGCTGTAATTAATGGAAGAATTTATAGAGCAATTACCGCATCTCGCCCAGCAGAAAAAAAAAGAAAACTCTGCTTTTTTTAAAAAGCTACGTAAAAAAAAGCCCAAAAATCTAGATAAAGAAGTTCAAGAGATTCATAATGAGGTTTTTGAAGAAGTAGATTGTTTAAAATGCGCTAATTGTTGTAAAACGACTGGACCACTTTTTACTAACAATGATATCAATAGAATTGCCAAGCATTTTAAAATGAAACCCGGTAGTTTTATAGATCAATTTTTAAGAATTGATGAAGATCAAGATTACGTACTGCAACAAACTCCATGTCATTTTTTAGGTGCTGATAATTATTGTTCTATCTACGAGGTACGACCCAAGGCGTGCAGAGAGTATCCACATACAGATAGAAAAAAAATATATCAAATAGGAACGTTAACTGTTAATAATACCTCTATTTGTCCTGCCGCTTTTAAAATTGTGGAGCGCATGAAAGAACGTATTTCAGTATAGTTTATCGTCGTTATTTAAGTGGTTAGGACATTGTTTGAAATGCTAAAAGTTCTTAAAAAGTTCTAGTTAAAATCATAAATTGATATTTTTCCTACATAAATAATGTTACATTACTTGAAATTGTAGCTAACATTTGTTAAACTACATCACTGTTAGCAGCAGGTCTATTATATTTGAGTAATGAAAAAGATATTTTACTTTCTTACAATTATAACTTTATTCACTTCTTGTGATGAACGAGCTATTTCTACTGTAGAAAAGATTGACCAAGAAGGATTAAAAAAAGTTATAGCACCTAGTCAGAAGAAGATTAAGGTAATCAACTTTTGGGCGACATGGTGTGCTCCTTGTGTAGAAGAATTGCCTTACTTTGAAGATTTAGGCTATGCGTATCGTGATGAAGTAGAAGTAATCTTGATATCTCTAGATGAAGCTAAAAATATAGACAGCGCCGTCCAACCATTTTTGAATGAAAATAAAATAAAATCAACTGTTTTATTATTAGATGATCCTTATGCGGCAGAGTGGATACCTATCGTAGATGAACATTGGGATGGAGCCATACCGGTTACCATGATAGTTTCTAAAGATAAAAAACAGTTTTACAATAAAGCGCTTACCCAAGAACAGTTGGAAGATGCTATAAATACATTTTTATGAAGACTTTAAAAATATTAGTAACTATTCTGGTAGGAGCGCTTACCATCGTGATTCTATCCGGCATGTTAGAAAGTACTAAGAGAGAAAACTTATTTGCTGAAAAACCCATACCTAATCAGGAACAAGTAGATCGTCAGGAAGCACGTGAGATGAATGCTTTAAAAGGTTATCAAATAGGAGATTCGGCAACAGATTTTTCCCTAAAGAATATTGATGGTTCTATAGTCTCCTTGAAAAATTTTGAAGATGCAAAGGGATTTGTAATTATTTTTACTTGCAATCATTGTCCCTACAGTGTAGCTTATGAAGATCGCATTATCGCTATCGATAAAAAATATAAAAATTTAGGTTATCCTGTAATCGCAATTAATCCTAATAACCCAAAGGAGTATCCTACTGACAGCTTTGAAGCAATGAAAGTAAGGGCCAAAGAAAAAGGTTTTACCTTTCCCTACTTGATCGATAGAGGTCAGAAAATCTATCCTCAATATGGAGCTACAAAAACTCCACATGTTTACTTATTACAAAAAGAAGGAGATCAAAACATAGTAAAATACATAGGTGCTATAGACGATAATTATCAAGACGCCAGCGCGGTAAAGAATAAGTTTTTAGAAAATGCATTACAATCTTTAATAAGTGGTAAAGCTATTGCAACCACTACGTCACCAGCTATAGGCTGTAGAATCAAGTAAAAACCATAATTATTTTCTATAACAGCTCGTGATCTATGCATGAGCTTTTTGTATTTACTGCCATTTTAAAATTGTATTTTTGTATAAAATTTTAAAAATGATCCTAGAACAATATTATACTAAATGTCTTGCTCAAGGAACCTATTATATTGCTTCAAATGGTGAAGCAGCCATTATCGATCCCTTAAGAGAAGTGCAACCATATATTGATCGTGCTGCTGCAGATGGGGTTGCGATTAAATATATATTTCTTACTCATTTTCATGCAGACTTTGTTTCTGGACATGTGGACCTTGCAGACAAGACTGGAGCTACCATTGTAATAGGACCTAATGCTGTTACTAGTTACGCTTTCGCGAAAGCGGAACACTTACAAACATTTTCTATAGGAGATATCTCGTTACAATTATTGCATACTCCTGGTCATACTATGGAATCCTCATGTTATCTTCTAAAAGATGAAGATGGCACAGAACAAGCCATTTTTACAGGTGACACTCTATTCATAGGCGATGTAGGACGGCCTGATCTTGCAGTAAAATCAGATTTAAGTACAGAAGATCTCGCTGGTCATTTATTTGATTCTTTAAGAAATCATATCATGCCATTACCAGATCATATAACGGTATATCCTGCGCATGGTGCTGGAAGTGCTTGTGGAAAAAATATGAGTAAAGAGACAAGTGATTCTCTAGGCAATCAGAAAAAAACGAATTATGCTCTAAATCCAGATTTGAGCAAAGAGGATTTTATTAAAGAAGTAACTACTGGAATTGCTCCACCACCAGCCTATTTTCCTAAAAATGTATGGATGAATAAAGGTGTGAATTCTAGTATTGATGAGGTCATCTCTCGTGGAATTACACCCTTAAAATTAGAAGCCTTTAAAGCACTCACCCATGATCCTGAGTACTTAGTGCTAGATGTAAGGTCTCCTCAAGAATTTACAGCAGGTGCTGTTCCCGGCTCCTTATTCATAGGGCTAGATGGACAGTTTGCTCCTTGGGTAGGAAGTTTGATTCAAGATATTGATCAAAAAATTATCCTTATCGCACCAGTAGGCAGAGAACAAGAGGCTGTTACCAGACTGGCTCGTGTAGGATATGATAACGCACAAGGTTACTTATCTGGTGGATTTGAAACTTGGGCAAATAGTGGCTCTAAAATCTCTACTATAAAAAATGTAACAGCACAAGAATTTATAAACGGGCTAGAAGATGAATCTATTGAGAACCCAATTGATGCTCGTAAACCTGGAGAATATGAAGCTGGACATTTGTGCAGCGTGCCTTTGTATACACTTGATGCAGTACATGAAGAGGTAAAACAACTAGATGCTGATGATACATACCATATTTATTGTGGCGGTGGCTATCGATCAGTTATTTATGCCAGCATTGCTCAAGCAAATGGTATAAAAAATGTTGTGAATGTTGAAGGTGGTTATGCTGCCATTAAAAAAGCTAATTTAAAAAACCAAAGAATAGTTGCTACAAGTAACTGTTCCTTATAAAATATATTATGATAGACCTTACTAACCAAGAGTGGAAAGAAAAAACTGCCGCAGATTCTAACTCTGTGATAATAGATGTACGAACAGATGAAGAAGTAAGCGAGGGAATAATACCAGGCGCTGTTCATTATGATATTTTCAAGCCTCAAGAGTTTATGAATGCTATGAACAATATGGATGCAGAAAAGAATTACTACGTTTACTGTCGTGCAGGAAGTCGTAGTTCTCAAGCCTGTCAGGTAATGGAATCTTTAGGTTTAAAAAACACTTATAATCTGGCAGGAGGTTTTAGTAACTGGGATGGCGCTACTTCAAACCTAGAAGAGTGAAAAACGTTTTAAAATTCATTTTTATATTTTTAATGTTAAGTGTTCTTAACAGCTGTTTCACAGAGAATGCTGGTGTTATTAATGTAGTCTCTGTAGAAGAGGCAGATGCACTGATGGAGTTAAATAATGTTAAGGTTATCGATGTACGCAGTGAACTACAGTATAGTGATAAGCATATTAATAAAGCAATTAACATAGAAGTAGAAAATGATGATCTCAACACTGTTCTAGATGTTATGGATAAGAATGAGCCACTTTTAGTTTATTGCAACAAGGGTGGACAAAGTGAGCGTTGTGCAAAAGTGCTACAAGAAAAAGGTTTTAAACTTATTTATAATCTTGACGGCGGTATTGCAAAATGGGAAGAAAGTGGTAGAGAAGTGATTGTAAAAAATTAAAATAGCAGTTTATGCAGCTTGATCAAATAGCAAAATTAAAAAATACAGATTCAGATAATTTCTTTTTACTTGCTGGCCCTTGCGCCATAGAAGGTGAAGACATGGCAATGAGAATTGCTGAACAAGTGGTGAGAATAACTTCAGACCTTAAAATTCCTTACGTATTTAAAGGAAGTTTTAAGAAAGCAAATCGCAGTCGTATAGACAGTTTTACTGGTATAGGAGATGTTGATGCGCTTGAGATATTACGCAAAGTATCTGAAACTTTTGATGTGCCGACGGTAACAGATATTCACGAAGTGAGTGACGCTGCAATGGCCGCAGAGTATGTGGATGTTCTTCAAATACCAGCTTTCTTAGTGAGACAGACAGATCTTGTTGTTGCCGCTGCAAAAACTGGTAAAGTTGTGAATCTCAAAAAAGGACAGTTCATGTCTCCAGAGGCAATGCAACATGCAGTACAAAAGGTTAAAGATTCTGGCAGTGACAAAGCATGGATTACTGATCGTGGTACGATGTTCGGATATCAAGATATGATTGTAGACTTTAGAGGTATACCTACTATGAGACAATTTGCGCCTACCGTTCTTGATGTTACACATAGTTTACAACAACCTAATCAATCTAGCGGTGTTACTGGTGGTAGACCAGAAATGATCGAAACTATAGCACGAGCAGGAATCGTAAATCAAGTAGACGGTTTATTTATAGAAACACATTTTGACCCTGCAAATGCAAAGAGTGATGGCGCAAACATGTTAGATCTAAGGCATTTAGAAGGTTTGCTTACTAGATTAGTAGCTATTAGAAAAACAGTACAGTCTTTTTAATTACTTACCATTAGGAAATAACCATAGTTGGTAATCATATATAGCGTTGTAAATTATTCTAATTTACAACGCTTTTTTATTTAGACACCTTTAATATAGGATTTTATAGAACTATAACACTAAACAAACGAATTGATTTGTTTAAACCTTCTACTATATAGGTTAATAAAAGTTAAACTTTCATTTATTATGAGTAATTACTCTTAAACATAACTAATTGGTATTAAGGTTTTTAAACCCAACTATTCAGCTTGTACTCATTCAGCAACTGTTCAATTTTAATTTTGAGCTGTAACAAAGTATTTAATTAGCAGTCATTTTATAAATAACTAATAATTAAAACTTTACCTATGAAAAAATTAATCTTATTACTCGCCGTTCTATTTACAGGGATCTGCAACGCCCAATTCATTAAAGAAGTAGATGACTTTTCAAAAATTAAAATTGATGCCAATGCACAAATAGAAATTGTTCATTCCACCAAAAATCAGGTGGTCTTCAGCAAAAAGGAACAGGATCTTAAAGGTCTTGTGGTTACATCTGAAAATAATGCCTTAAGAATTACTGATACATCTATAAACAAGTTAAAAGATTTAAGAATCAGGATATACACTAATGATGTAGAAGCTCTTTCAGTCGATGGAAGTAGCAAGATTGTATTTAATAATTTCTCTTATCAAGATTCTATGGTCATAATGGCCACTAGTGGTGCAACTGTTAATACTGGAGATATGATTGTTAAAGATCTTAAAATTGTTAGATCCAGTGGTAGTGAAGTAGTATGTAAAAATGCAAAAAACACTAAAGAATCAATAGATGGCGTTATGGTAGCTATGAATTAATGGTTCTCAATGATGTAATCAAAGGTTTCAAATTAAAATATTTGAAACCTTTTTTTTATATCAATTAAACTTTTAGCTTTTAAGAAAGTCTTAACAAA
Organism: Nonlabens dokdonensis; assembly: GCF_002162835.1. Lineage (GTDB taxonomy): Bacteria > Bacteroidota > Bacteroidia > Flavobacteriales > Flavobacteriaceae > Nonlabens > Nonlabens dokdonensis_B. Next base: position 11,031 of record NZ_MAAX01000185.1, on the reverse strand, counting down.
AAGGATCCTATGAAATTTAGACTATATCTTAGCATAGCAGGCTTAATATCTATCATTGCTTGTGATAATACTGACCCTACAGATGAGTATTTACCAACTGATCAAATTATTATAGAAAATACCTTTGGTACTAATGTAAATTTAAACCAGCCAGTAAACTATCGTAATTCTAATGTACCGGCTTACATAAGATTTGCTAACACTGGGAATGCCATAGATGATCAAAAAGCTCTTCTCGGACGTATTTTATTTTATGACAATAATCTTTCTGTAGATAATACAATTGCATGTGCTGGTTGTCATAACCAAGAAAATGCCTTTAGTGACACAGCTATTGCTAGTTTAGGAGTCAATGGATTTACTGGCAGACATAGTATGAGATTAGTAAATACCGGATATCAAGCTGGGACTAGTTTTTTCTGGGATGAAAGATCTTCTAGCCTAGAACATCAAGTAACGCAACCTATAGAAGATCACATTGAAATGGGTTTCAGTGGTACTGATGGTAACCCTACCATAGATGATTTACTTACTAAACTTGCAGCAGTAGACTATTACCCAGTTCTTTTTAATCATGTCTATAATGATGGTGTTATTAGCGAGGAGCGATTGCAGGAGTGTCTATCTCATTTTGTATTGAGCATACAGTCTTTTGATTCAAAATATGATCAAGGACTTGCAATGGCGGCAAATCCTGGACAACCTTTTCCTAATTATAGTAATTCAGAAAATAGAGGAAAACAACTCTTTATGACGGCTCCACAAAATGGTGGTGCTGGATGTGTGGCATGCCATGCACCGCCAGAATTTGCGATAAGAGATAACAGCCTCAATAATGGTGTTATAGGCAGTATATCAAACCCTAGTGTCTTTGACCATTCTAACACTAGATCACCTAGCTTAAGAGATCTTGTAAACCCAGATGGAGATTTGAACGGCCCATTAATGCACGATGGTAGTTTTTCTACTCTATTAGAAGTCATCGAGCACTACAATAGTATAGATCCTACTAACCAGCAAAATATCGATCCTATACTGCTGCGCAACGGAGGTCCTAATGGACCGCAAGGACAGAACTTAAACCTTTCTAACGATGATAAAATAGCCTTAGTAGATTTTCTAAGAACTCTCACCGGTAGTGATATGTATACTAATGTTAAGTGGAGCAACCCTTTTATAGATTAAAAGCTCATGGAATAAGCAGCTGTTTAAAGCTGTCCTTTGTGCCTTTATAAACATTACCGTCTACAAGTGTCTTCACACCATTTATAGGCATACGATCTGTAAACTGCCAGAAACTCCACGGTATTTCTGGAGTTGAAACTTTATTATAATTAGCAATCCAGACTTGAGGATAATTTTTAAAATAGGCATCTGGCATCAAAACATCTCTATAAAAAGCTTCTCCACTATAAATGATGGGTTTTACATTATAATGTGCTTCTATAATTCGTATCCAGTTTTTAAGACCTTTTCTTAGCGACTTTTTATTTTGCACATCTGAAATGTCTTCTATGTCAAGGACTGGCGGTAAATCGCCTTTTTTAAGATCTACTTGTTTTATAAAAACAGCTGCTTGCTTTGCACTATTCACATTACTCCAGTAATAATGATAAGCGCCTAATGTAAAGTTCTGCTTTCTAGCTTTTTTCCAGTTTTCTTGAAATTTGGTATCCTTCTCCATTCCTACAGATGCACGCATGAAGATAAAATCAATACTCTTAGCAGGATTAGGATGAGACAAATCCTTCCATTCTATTGCACCTTGATGTTGAGAAATATCAATTCCCTGAATCTCAAATCTAGTAATACGGCTATGAAGGTATGAATTAGAAGGTTGTTGTTTTGACTTCTTAAACGAGTAACGTTCTACCAAAATTACAGCGCAAATCATTACCAATACCGATAGGACTAGGCTTAAGAAAATCCACCTTTGCCTATTCATTTCCTTATCTTAGATTTACGTAAGAGCATTAATTCCTCAAGTGTTTCTATTAAAATCTCGTCATCTATATCATCAACAGTTTTAAAACGTAACGACCGGAGCATTTTTCTACCTTCACCTGCGACAAGAGCCTGATGTTTATTACTCAACTCAATAGCATCCGTCATTCCTAAGTCTACAAAAGTCTTGCGGTAATTTAAAAAGCAAAACATCGTTTTATCACCTATATAATAAAAGGGCAATGACCATTTATACTTCAGCTGTAGCTCTGGAAAGTGCGCTTCTATAATTACTTGTAAATGAAGCATGATAGAACGATACGGCTCTGGCGCCTTATCTATATATTCTAGAGCTGGATTCATGAAGTAAAGCTATGTATTTTTTCCGCTTTCGCGAAAGCGTATCAAAAATAAATATGAAACGTCTTATCTTGTAACCTCAATACTACTAACTATGAAACACTTACTTATTATAACTGTTTTCCTATCTGGAATGATAGCCAGCAGTCAAGGAACACAACTTTTGAGACAGCCTACTATTCATAAAGACAAAGTGGTTTTCTCTTACGCAAATGATTTGTGGCAAGCCAGTACTAATGGCGGGAACGCCGTAAGACTTACCAGCGATATAGGTGGTGAAATGTCTCCTCAATTCTCTCCTGATGGAAAAACGATCGCTTTTACGGCAGAATATGATGGAAACTTTGACGTCTATGTGATTCCTGCTAGCGGTGGTGAACCAGTACGAATGACTTATCATCCTAGTGGAGACTTTGTCCAAGGATGGACTCCAAATAACAAGATTATTTTTAGATCTAATCGAGCATCAAAACCTACTCAATCTAATCATTTATACACCATAGGTGTAAAAGAACATTTTCCTAATCAAATAGAAATAGGTAGAGCAGCCTTTGGAAATATATCTCAAGATGGCAAGCACATAGCCTATACTCCTATTACGTCTTGGGATGCAGAGTGGCGTAATTACCGCGGCGGGCAAGCCTTACCTATCTGGATTGTAAATTTAAAAACAATGGAGTTGCAAACGACTCCGCAACTGGATAAGGAGCGTCATCTAATACCGGTATGGCACAAAGACGTGATTTATTATATTTCTGAGCGTGATTACACCAGTAACATATGGTCTTACGATCCTAAAACTAAAACCGAAAAACAAATAACGTTTCATAAAACCTTTGATGTTAAAAATCTTGACACAGATCACAATAATATTGTTTATGAACAAGGTGGATATTTACACTTGTTAAATCCTTCTACTGGTACCACAAATAAAATCATCATAAACGTTCAAGCCGACTATAATTTTGCAAGAGAACGCTGGAACGATGTAAGTGCCTGGAGCCTGACTAATCCTAATGTGTCGCCTAATGGTAAACGTGTTTTATTTGAACACAGAGGAGAAATTTTTACTGTTCCTAAAGAGAATGGAACCTGGCGCAACATTTCTAACTCCACTGCTGCTGCAGAGCGCAGTCCTATCTGGTCTCCTAAAGGCGATCAAATAGCATGGTTTTCTGATGAGAGCGGTGAATATCAAGTAATCATTACAGATCAATATGGAGAAAATAAAAAGAGCATCGCTATAGATAACCCTACATTTTTCTTCGCTCCAGACTGGTCACCAGACGGGAAATACTTAAGTTTTACTGATACCGATTTTAATGCGTATGTGTTAGATATCGCTACAGGAAAAGCTCAAATCATTGCTACTGATAATTTTGCACATCCTAATAGAACTTTAAATCCTGTATGGTCACCAGACAGTAAATGGATCGCTTACAGTAAACAGTTGAAAAGTCATTTTAAAGCCATATTTGTTTATAACGTAGAAACTAAAAAGACCATACAAATCACAGATCCTATTGCAGATTCTATCAGTCCTATATGGGATGAGTCTGGTGATTACATTTACACACTTTCTAGTACTGATTATGGCCTTACCTCTGGCTGGCTAGATATGAGTTCTATAGACAAAACTGTGAATAGATCGCTCTATGCGGTTGTCCTCGCAAGTGATGGAAAAGCGCCTCATTTACCAGAAACTGATGAAGAGGCTATTAAAAAAGAAGACGCTGATAAAAAGGAAGAAAAGAAAGATGATAAAAAAGAAACTAAAGATGTAGTCGTTACCATTGATGAAGAAGGAATTTTTGAAAGAATCATCCCGATGCAGTTGCCTTCTAGAAATTATCCCGCACTTGCTAAAGGACCTACTGGAACTGTTTTTATTGCTGAAGCTATACCTAATGAAAACGGCTTGAAGGTTCATAAATACGATGTCAAAGAACAAGAAGCTAAAGAATTTGCAAGTGGAGTGAACTCCATGGCTCCTTCTTATAATGGTAATCATTTACTGTTATTTAAATCAGGAAGCTGGAGTCTCAACGATGCTAAAAAACCAGCTGCAGAAAAGGAAACTCTCAATACTTCTATGAAAGTTAAGGTGAATCCGCAAGAGGAATATGCTCAAATCTTCAAAGAAGGATGGCGCTACATGAGAGACTTTTTATATGTAGATAATACTCATGGTGCTCCTTGGGATCAAGTTTATGAATGGTATGCACCGTGGATAAAACACGTACGCCATCGTGTAGACCTCAATTATGTAGTCGACATCATGAGCGGAGAAATTGCAATAGGTCACTCCTACGTTTCTGGTGGTGATTTTCCAGATACTAATCGAGTTCCTGTAGGATTATTAGGTGCCGATTTATCTATTAACAAAGGAATGTATCAAATTGATAAGATTTATACAGGAGAAACCTGGAATCCTAATATAACTGGACCTCTAGCTATCCCAGGAATAAATGTAAAAGAAGGCGATTACATTCACAGTATTAATGGTGCCGCTTTAAGCGAAAACATAAATCCCTACCAGCTCCTAGAGCAAACAGCAAATCGTACAATCAGACTTACGGTGAGCAGTACCGGTAATGAAAAAGATGCTCGCACCGTAGTAGTACAACCAGTGCGTAGTGAATCTAGTCTTAGAAATGTTCAATGGGTAGAAGATAATAGGCGCCGTGTGGATGAACTCTCAAATGGTAAACTAGCTTATGTATATGTGCCTAATACCAGTGGAGCAGGTTTTGAATCCTTTAATAAATACTATTTCTCACAGCAGGACAAGAAAGGTGTGATCATTGACGAGCGTAATAATGGCGGTGGTTTTGCAGCAGATTATATGATCGACATCATGAACAGAGAACCTATGGGCTATTTTAATAGTAAGGCAAATGATAACCGGCCATGGACTACTCCTATGGCAGGGATTTTTGGGCCTAAAGTAATGATCATCAACGAGCGTGCAGGATCTGGTGGAGATTTACTACCCTACATGTTTAAGCAACAAGATATAGGTCCTATAGTAGGAACTAGAACTTGGGGTGGACTTGTAGGAACATGGGACACGCCTCCATTTGTAGATGGTGGTAGAATGGTGGCTCCTAGAGGTGGATTCTTTGATCTTGATGGAAACTGGGCAGTAGAAGGTGAAGGTGTCGCTCCAGATATAGAAGTGATTCAGGACCCTAAAAGTATCGTCGCTGGTAGCGATCCACAATTAGAAACTGCGGTTCAAGAAGCGTTGCGCTTATTACCATCTCAAGAATTTAAAATGAAACCAGAACCTAAGGCTCCTGTAAGATGGAAAAAAGCAGACGGCTGGGATAAAAAGTAATAAGAATTAAGGCAATTAGTTAGCCTACCAATTATACAACCTATCAAGAATTAAGATTTCAACTCTTTCTTGATAGGTTTTTTTGTGGTTCCGCTTTCGCGAAAGCAAGAACATGATCAACACCTCTTCACTATAAAAATTATAGAGAAAACATTGTGGAATCCATAATTTTAGTTTTACTTTGTAATTCAAAGTACTTTAAATATGACTAACGATAAATATCTTGAAGACATAAAGGAGATCAAATCTCTTATGAATAAATCTACACGGTTTATCTCTTTATCTGGAATGAGTGGTATTATGGCTGGTGTTTATGCCTTAATAGGAAGTGTAATAGGTCATTTTATTATTCAAAATGCTTATGAAAAGGGCTATAGAGATACTGTAAACACCTTATTTGAAACTCCGTGGGCGCAAAATCCGTCTTTACAGATAATAGTCGTTGCTGCTGGAGTTTTACTCTTTTCTATTGTTACGGCATTTATCTTTACACGTTCCAAAGCAAGAAAACACAAACAAAAAGTATGGACTAAGCAATCCATAAGGTTGATAGGAAATTTTATGGCTCCTTTGAGCATAGGCGCCATTTTTACTCTAGTTTTACTTCAGTACAACTTGCTAGGTCTTGTCGCTCCTGCTATGTTAGTGTTTTACGGTTTGGCATGTATGAATGCAGCACAGTTCACTTTAGGAACTGTAAAGTACTTAGGCTTGAGTTGTGCGATTCTAGGACTTATCAATACCCAATTTATAGGTTATGGATTGTACTTTTGGGCAGCAGGTTTTGGATTGTGCCATATCATATATGGAGCTGTAATGTATTATAAATATGATAGGTAATTAGAAAGTTCCTCAATAAAATCACCTGATAAAAAAATTAATGAGTCTCATCAATAAGTTAAATAAAGCATTTGATCACCGCATACGATTAGGCATTATGTCTGTGCTCGTGGTAAACGATCATGCCGACTTTAAAGAACTCAAAGAGCTGCTGGATGTTACTGATGGCAACCTTGCCAGTCATGCCAAAGCTTTAGAGAAAGAGAGTTACATACGAGTAGAAAAAAGTTTTATAGGACGTAAACCTAATACAAAGTACATCGCTACCGATGTAGGTAAACTAGATTTTAAAAAACATATTGAAGCATTAGAAAAACTTATCGGTGGATAATGTAACGGAACTTGAACTTGAACTTGAACTTGAACTTGAACTTGAAAATTATGAATTTAAAAAACCAACCTCGTACCTTAAAACCAAAATTATGAAAACATTTTTTTTATCTATGTACTTTGAAATACAAAGTACTTTAAAAACGATAAGAGAGGTTTTTGTATACCACTCCTTTGAATTGGCCAGTAATATATACGTCAAATTCAAAACTGGACCTTCTTGGCAAGTAAATACGCAGCAACTATTGTCTTACCCATCAGAAAGTCTAGGATACCATCTTGGGTGTTTTTTAATCCAGCACAAATTTGAACCGCAACCTCGATGCGAGGATCACGATGTATTTCATGTTTTAACAGATTATAAAATTGATACTGCTCAAGAAATAGCCATGCAATACTGGTTATGGGGTAATGGCAAACGCAGTCCTTTTGTGCTGCTTGCTATGCTCGTAGGTGTGATGTTATATGTAGATCAATACATACTTTTTATAGAGGCTTTCTCTAGTGGACATAATTCTGCACCTATTTATCACTTAGACTTTAAACAATACCTCTACTCTCCTATTTCCATATTTAAATCAACTCTTATTACTTCAAATAACTAAAACCATGAAAAAAACCATAATTATTATCGCCGGAGGAATCGTCTTTTCCACCCTATTTTATGCTCAAAATCTAGGAATAAACGCTTTACTATACAGTCTGTTCTTGATTGTTACTCTTTTAATAAATCACAAAAAATTACTTTTTAAAAAAACTATTATCCTGAGTGGTATTGCAATGCTAGCAAGTGCTGCTGCCATTTGTGCTCATGGATCTGACTGGAGTATTTTTATGTACTTTTTAAGCACCTTTCTATTTCTAGGCTACATAGCTAGCTCTCAAAGCAGTATTTACGTGAGCTGGCTCAATGGTATTTACACCAGTTTATTCGGTATGTTTCATTCTTTATTTTACCAGTTAGAAAAAGAACAAAAGCCAGACAATGTAGAAAAAATTGACATAGCTCAAGTAATTAAATTAGTGATTATTCCAGTTGTATTAATTGTAATTTTCACACTTCTTTACAGTTCTTCAAACCCTATATTTAATGAAGTCCTAGAAGCTATAGATTTTTCATTTATTGATATTTTTTGGTTGTTTACTGCTGCAATAGGTTCTTTAATCATGGCAAATATTGAAAAACCACAAGCTATTCAAGAGCTCACTAAAAAAGACCAAGAAACATCTAATGAACTACAACCAAAATCGCTGAATGATTTGCAACTTCAATCGGTGCGCAATGAATCTCAAATAGGCTTCATTTCTATTCTTTGTTTGAACTTGTTGCTCGTATTTGTATTAATAACAGAAGTACTTTTCCTAACCAACTTAAATACCACTCAAGCCAGTGTGCTGTCTCAAGCGGTGCATCAAGGAGTTTATGCCTCTATTGCGAGTATCGTTATTGCTATAGGAATAATTGCCTTCATATATCGAGGCGATGTCAACTTCCTTAAAAACAATCAAAAGTTAAGAGCGCTTACTTACATCTGGATCATTTTAAACGCATTACTAGTAGCGAGTATTTTTACTAAAAACTACCTCTATATTGATGAACACGGACTTACACATAAACGTATAGGCGTGATTGTTTACTTGTTCTTGACAATTGCAGGCTTAATCACTACCTATCTCAAAGTAAATCACCGACTCAACTTTGTTTATTTGATACGACGCAACCTAGTTATAAGTTACACTACTCTTGCTTTTTATGGATTGATCAACTGGTCTGCTATAATTACAGAACATAATATCGTGGAAGAAAAAGTATCTAGAACCTACTTAGAAAGCCTGTTACCTCAAAATGCATTGGTATTAAAGAAATATAACCTTTACGATGATTATAAATCACAAACTAAAAGCAGTATTTACCATTATGACGATTATAACGAGTACGACTTTATAAATCGCAACTGGCAAGAATTTAACTGGATCGCACATCAATTAAAAGCATCAAATGAAAACATTTCTAAAGCGACTGCAGCCGCCAAATAGAGTAGCTGTACAGCTTGCAAGTGTGTTTTTTATTGCAGTGGCAGCAGCATACTTGTCACTAATAACAACAGGAGAAGAAATATTTAAATACATAGGCGTAGGCTCATTTATTATAGGTTTCATTGTCAACTCCATAACATTGTTAGTGGTCTTACTCAACTATGTTTTAGGGTTTGTATTACTTAAAGAAGCCCTATTTACCTTATATGTTATAGTACTGAGCGTTTCTCTTTCCCTCTTGTTACTATTTATATAAGCTGTAATTGGTCGATTCATATCTCCAAATAATATTATTAAAATCACCTTATGAAAACTTTATTTTTACATCGATTCCACGAGTTAAAACAAGTCTCTCTCATGACACTTTTGTGTATTTGCTTGCTTGGGCTACGAATGAAAATCACACATGATTTTTTCATGTTGTTTTTAATTTGGAATCTTTTCCTAGCATTTATTCCCTATGTGATGGTAGTTCGTTTACGCTTTCGCGAAAGCGTATCCAAAACCAACCTCATACTTACTTTTATAGTTTGGCTAGCCTTCCTACCCAATGCTCCTTATCTCGTTACAGATTTGATTCACATTAGACATGCTAGTGCTAGCTGGATCGTTTATGAATCACTTCTTATTTTAAGCTTCAGTGCTACCGGATTATTTTTAGGATTTTTAAGTCTCAGAGATATGACGCAACTATTAAGTGAAAAAGGGTGGTTGTCCAGCATAAAACACAAGGCTCTATTTCAAAATATCGTCTTAATTCTCTGCAGTTATGGCATCTACCTAGGAAGAGTTTTAAGGTGGAATACATGGGATATTATTCAACATCCAGAAAAATTATTTAAGGATATGGTAGATCTTTTTTTACACCCTTTTTCAAATCAAGAAGCCTGGCTCATGATAAGCAGTATGAGCTTTTTCCTTATCGTTACTTTTAATCTATTTAAAAATTATAATGAACCTACAAAAATTACATCGCAAGCCTAAAAAAGTTTATATAATCGCAGCTTTAATATTGTTTGTGATTGAAGTGTTAATAGAACGATATGCTCACGACGATTTTATAAGACCTTATCTAGGAGATTTTTTTGTGGTTATTTTAATTTATTCAGCAGTAATGTCGGTAAGTAATTTCAAGGTTATGAGCGTTGCTATTGCAACCTTGCTTTTTAGTTACGCCATTGAAATAGCTCAATATGCACAAGTAGTCTCTCTATTAGGATTAGAAGATAACAAAATAGCAAGAATAATTATAGGCACAAGTTTTTCTTGGTGGGATGTATTGATGTATACTTTGGGAATTTTATTTGTGTTGATGGTGGAGCGTTGGAATTTTAAAATAGAATAAAACTATAAATTATGATCTAGCAAACTCCTCTAAATTTTCTGCTCCTATTGTATATCTTTACAGGTTTATTTTGAGACCAATACGTATGAAAGAATTCATCTCCAACCGAAGTAACGAATTCAAAAGCATTTTTGCGCTTACTTTACTTTGTCTGGTTTTTCTAGCTATTCGCTTGAAATTGGGTTATAGTGAGTACAAATTTTTCATACTATGGAATTTATTTTTAGCCTTTATTCCTTACGTTTTAGTTATGAGTTTACGCTTGCGCGAAAGCGTACATAAGGTCACACTTGTAGTTATAATTATAGTCTGGCTGGCATTTCTACCTAATGCGCCATATATCCTCAGTGATTTAATTCACCTGACAGCTGCTCCTTCAAATTATATAATTTTTGAGGCTTTATTTTTACTGAGCTATGCCCTTTGTGGACTTTATTTGGGCTATTTAAGTTTAAGAGATATGAGTATTATTTTACACGATAAAGGATGGCTCAAAAAGAAGGTTTTTATATTTATTTTTCAAAACACCATACTTTTTCTATGTGCTTATGGAGTTTATATAGGTCGGGAATTGCGATGGAATTCTTGGGATGTCATTAATCGTCCCAAGGATATTGTTATGGATATCGCTCCATTGCATCAAAACCCTATAGAGAATAAAGAAAGTTGGATTTTTATAGGAAGTATGAGTATTTTTCTTATGCTCACTTATCGTGCGTTTACAATGATGGCAACTCATAGCACCTTATCAAAGAAGCCTTAACTCCAGGTTTACCTTTTCAGTGCAAAATGCCCTTTAAAGCTGCGTCCATCAGCTAGTTCTACAAGATACCAG
>NZ_MAAX01000008.1 GCF_002162835.1 Nonlabens dokdonensis | reverse complement strand
ACAACTACTATTAATACAGAGCTTGCTGCGAGTAATAAGGATTTAAATAAATTCTCTAGTAAAGACGATGATGACAACAAAGGCGTCGCTGCAAAACTTGCTGTGCAACAAGAGTTGCTAAAAAAAGATACACTTCAATCCTTAAATGCGACCGTAAATATGGATTACATTCAAGAAGACTTCAGGAATGTAGAGCGTGTTTATAACATAGAATTTAATCGAGATTGGAATATTGACACCACTCAAGGCAGCCAGTTATTCACCACTTTAGGACTTAATTATGTGAAGGATTCTACACTTATCACTTCGTACAATTTTGAACATTTAAAGTTCACCGATTTCTACAAAGGTAATAGACATGTATTGGCTGGAATTTATCAAGATAGTTTATGGCAGGCTCGCTTTCGCGGAAGCGTACTAACCACAAAATCCATTGATCAAGAATCAGATTTCAGTAGATTAAATGCTGATGTGCTTAGAAAAATAAACAAGTATTACACTGGCACAAGAGTAGAGAGCGAAAGTAACCAGCAAAAAATCACTGCCACCGATGAGTTTACAGGATTGTCTCAAAAGTTTGCTAGTTATGAAGTATATGCTGGTCGCGGTGATACAACCACGACTTTTGTAGAGTTGGGTTATAGATATCGAGTGAATGATAGCTTGCGGGATGGTGATCTGGTACGTGTAAATTCCTCAAATAATTACTACATCAGGTCACAACCCATTAAAAATAAGGTGAGTAATTTGCGTGTTTATGCCAATTATAGAAAGCTTAAAAGTGAGTTAGATGGGTTTGAGGATGAAGTTTCTTTTAACTCTAGGATTCAATACAAGCGTAAAATTTACGCTGGTAAAATTTTATGGAATACCACTTATGAAACTAATAGTGCTCGTATTCCTAGACAGGATTTTACTTATGTCGCGGTTAATCCAGGTCAGGGAACATTTACATGGATCGATTATAATGATGATGGGATTCAAGACCTTAACGAATTTGAAGTGGCACAATTTCAGGATCAAGCGAGTTTTGTGAGGATCTTACTGCCTAATCAAGTTTTCCTGCCCACGCACCAAAATAAGTTTTCTCAAACGCTGACAATCAACCCAATATCTTGGTCCAAAGAAACTGGTTATAAAAAAGTACTTTCTAAGTTTTATAACCAGACGAGTTATTTAATCGATAGGATGGTGGAGCGAGAAGGAGAGAACTTTAGTATCAATCCATTTGCAAGTAGTGATAATCAATTAGGATTAAACTCAAGTTTTAGAAACAGTTTATTCTTTAATCGAGGCAAGCAATTTTTCACAACTAATTATACTTATCTCAGTACTGCAAATGAAAATCTACAAAGTATAGGAAGTATTTCTAACGAAATAAAAAGTCATCAGTTGCGATTTTTACATAAAATCAGAGATACTTGGCTGGTTACCTTAAACGCTCAAACTGGTCTAAATGCAAGTACAAGTGAAAATTTTACCAATCGTAATTTTGAAATAGAAGACCTTCTTTTAAGGCCACAAATCTCTTACCTTTTTGATAATAGCAATAGATTGGAATTGTTTTATGAATATCAAAACAAAGAAAATCAGCTTAATGAAATTGCAACTTTAAGCCAGCAAAACATAGGGATTCTTTGGGCTTTTAATAAATCTCAAAAATATGCGGTAAATGGTGAGATCAAATATGTTAAAAACGATTTTGAAGGCCAGGCTTTTTCTCCAGTAGGTTTTCAAATGCTAGAAGGATTGCAGCCAGGAACTAACTTTACTTGGAATGTTTTGTATCAAAAAAACATTACCAAATTTCTAGATCTCAATCTTAGTTACAGCGGCCGCAGCAGTGAAACCGCAAGAACAGTCCATACCGGCAATGTGCAGTTAAAGGCTTTTTTCTAAAGAGTATTTAATCTATCGCAAGAAATGCATCAATAGTTGTTTCTAGATCTTTCTCACTAGGTCTTCTTGCATTATCATCAATAAGGCGACCGTTTTTATCAAACAACATATACCTAGGAATAGAGCTTACGTTATTGTCTTGAAACAACTTGGCTTTAGGATAATTGCGAGCAAGGAAACTGTTGTCAATTAGGTTAAATTGTTTTGCAGATCGCTCCCATTTACCGGTATCTTGATCAATAGAAATAAATAGGAATGTGATATCCTTTCCTTTGTATTTTTCTTGTAGCTTCTCAGAGAAAGGCATCATAGCTTTACAAGGTCCACACCAGCTTGCCCATATATCAAGGTAAACGAGTTTGCCTTTATTTTCTTCAAGAATCTGATCGAGATTATAATAGTTGTCTTCAAAATCAGTAAGGTGTACGATTTCATTACTAGAAATATCGGCTTCAGCAAATTTGATTTGTTGCTTTACTTCAGGTTTTTCAGCTGTTTTTTCTCCACAACTGGTCATTAAAACAGCCGCTAAAAGTATAATTATCGTTCTCATTATTTTTTTAATTTTCAAACTTATCCTTAGGGCAAGACCTCACAGGTTATCCCAAGGCTTGTTTTATTCAACTTCGATTTCAAGTTCGAGTTCGAGTTCGAGTTCGAGTTCGAGTTCGAGTTCGTTTCACCTTTTAAGAGAACAAATATCTTACTAAATCTTCAATTTTAGAAAAGGCTTGCACTTCAGTACCTAGATTTTTAAAGTTTTGTTTTCCCGGAGCGATGAACACTTTGTCAAAACCTAATTTTGCTACTTCGTTCACACGTTGTTCCATACGACTTACTGGCCTGATCTCGCCTCCTAGACCTACCTCTGCACTAAAACAATGTTGAGAAGATAATTCTATATCAAAGTTAGAAGATAGAATGGCAGCGACTACGGCAAGATCTATAGCAGGATCATCTACCGTGATTCCTCCAGTGATATTGAGAAAGACATCTTTCTGGCCTAGTTTAAATCCAGCCCTTTTTTCAAGAACTGCCAGAATCATATTGAGTCTTTTGAGATTGTAGCCTGTTGCACTGCGTTGAGGTGTTCCATAGACCGCAGTACTTACTAGCGCTTGTACTTCTATCATCAACGGTCGCATACCTTCCATAGTCGCAGCTATAGCCGTACCACTTAA
>NZ_MAAX01000198.1 GCF_002162835.1 Nonlabens dokdonensis | reverse complement strand
GGTGCAATTTAGAGTTCCTTTAAATGATCCTAATCGTGAGGAAATAGGTGGTATTGCAGATTTTAGAGCCATACGGTTTATGAGAATGTATCTAACGGACTTTGAAGTTGATACTTTTTTAAGATTCGGTTCTCTTGATTTAGTTCGTGGAGATTATAGACGTTTTACAGACACTTTAGATGAGGATGATCCCATTGCTTCTGATGACCCTACAACATTTGAAGTTGAAGGTGTAAACATAGAAAATAATGAATCAAGATCTCCTATACCTTACAGATTGCCGCCAGGAGTAGAACGTGAAGAACTAAGAACTCAAAACCAAAATATTAGACAGAACGAGCAATCTCTAGCACTAAGAGTTTGCGATTTAGAACCTGGTGACGGAAGAGGAGTCTTTAAAAACATTAGGATAGACATGCGACAGTATGAATCTTTACAGATGTTTGTTCATGCAGAGTCGCTTGTAAATGAAATGGCTGTTGCTGATGGTGAGTTAGAGGCATTCATTAGAATAGGAGTTGATTATACTCAGAATTTTTATGAGATTAGATTGCCGTTGCAACCTACTGCTTTTGGAACAGATGTGAGAGAAGAAATATGGCCACAAGCAAATAACTTTGATATTGATTTATCCTTACTACAAAGAATTAAAGCTGAGGTTTTAGGAGACAATAGTTTAAACATAAGCGATCTCAATTTCTTTGATCAAGCGGTGTTAGATCCTGCAAGTGCTGGCGAGGAAAATCAACATAGATACGGTATTAAGGGTAACCCTAACTTTGGAGATATCAGAGCCATGATGATAGGTGTGCGCAATGCCACTTCAAATAATATTTGTGGAGAGGTATGGTTTAATGAAATGCGTCTGTCAGGATTAAAAAATCAAGGAGGCTATGCCGCTGTGGTAAACATGGATGCAAACATGGCAGACTTTGCAAGTGTAACAGCTACCGGTAGAAGAAGTACTATAGGTTTTGGAGCCGTAGAACAAGGACCACAAGAAAGAAGTCGTGAAAATGTGACTCAATATGACGTCACTACAAATATGAGTTTAGGAAAATTACTCCCAGAAAAATGGGGAGTTTCTTTACCTTTCTCTTATAGCATTGCAGAAGAAACGATAACACCACAGTTTGATCCTCAATTTGAAGATATTGAATTAGAAACAAGACTAGATAACGCAGCTTCAGATGCTGAGAGAGATG
Organism: Nonlabens dokdonensis; assembly: GCF_002162835.1. Classification (GTDB taxonomy): domain Bacteria; phylum Bacteroidota; class Bacteroidia; order Flavobacteriales; family Flavobacteriaceae; genus Nonlabens; species Nonlabens dokdonensis_B. The sequence goes on along the minus strand of NZ_MAAX01000198.1, from coordinate 1,876 downwards.
CCATAAGAGAACAATCAGAAGATTATACAAGAAGGCAAAGCATCAATTTAATAGGAGTTCGCAAAGAGCGCACGGGCGATTCAAAGCCTATGCCTTATGATATCGAGAACTTTACTTTTTCTGGCTCTTATAATCAGACAGACCAGCGCAACTTTGAGGTAGAAAAATTTCAAGATCAATCCATCAATGCAGGTGGAACTTATAATTATGCGTTTCCTAAAGCAGAATTAGAGCCTTTTAAAGATGCAAAATGGTTAAGTAATAGATACTTGCAATTTCTGAAAGATCTTAACTTTAATCCATTACCTAATAATTTTACTGCTGGATTAAACGTTGTGCGTCAGTTCAATACTCAGAAATTCCGTGATTTGCAACTTGATACAAATCCAGTAGATTTAAACGGCGATGGAATTCCTGATGCACAAAATATAACACTCGCTCCTCTTACTAATCGCAATTTTACCATGAATCATCAGTATGCGATTAACTGGGATCTAACTAAATCACTTCAAATCAACCTGTCAGCAAATAGCGATCGTTTAATACGTAGCTATGTGAATGAAGATGATTCTATTAATGAGGACTATACCATATGGACTGACTTTTTTGATGAGGGAATTCCTAACTCTCATTCGCAACAATTACAACTTACTTATAAGTTGCCTTTTGATAAGTTTCCTTTTCTCGCTTTCGCGAAAGCGAACTACACATACACATCTAACTTTAACTGGACACGTAACCAGCAACAGTTTATACAGTTAGATGGTATTCCTAACCTAGGTAACACAATACAGAATGCAAATACACACCGTATAAACGGAACTCTGGATCTGGACAAGCTTTATAAATATGTAGGACTCGAGAAAAAGAAATTTGGGGCAGCTGCAAATGCTGTTGCTAGGTCTAGAGGTAATGCTAGGTCAAGGAGTAGAAAACCACCAGGACAGCCTGAGGAAAAAGCTGGTGACGCGCCTAAAATCCCTAAAAAGAATTTTGGGAACAAAGCTTATAATACACTTATAGGAATTGTTACCTCTGTGAAAAGAGCACAAATCAACTATCAGGAAACTAATGGTATCTTTTTACCAGGTTATACTCCAGATATAGGCTTTATAGGAACTTTAAAGCCCACTTCAGGATTTGTTTTTGGAAGTCAGGCAGAGGTACGAGATCTTGCTGCAAGAAAAGGCTGGTTAACGCTATTTCAGGATTTCAACCAGCAATACTCTGAGGTAGAAACGCGTCAGTTAGATTTTAATTTCAGTGTGGATTTATTGAAGGGCTTATCACTAGATATATTAGGTAATAGGGCTTATCAAGAAAACTATACAGAGAATTATAGAATAGATCCAGATGATTTAACTTATCAATCCTTAACGCCTAACACCTACGGTAATTTTAATATTACTAATTTAATGATAGGTACTGCATTTCAAAAAAGTACGATTGATGGTTCTCCTACTTTTGACACTTTTAGAACAAATAGGCTAGCGGTAGCAAACCGTCTTGCCACTGAGTTTTATGGAGGTAATAACTTCTCAAGAGATGCTGATGGGTTCCCAGAAGGATTTTCAAGAAATAGCCAGCAAGTATTACTACCTGCATTTCTAGCTGCATATGAAGGTCGTGATATTGAGAAGCAGGATTCTAACGCTTTTAGAGATATACCTTTACCTAACTGGACGTTAAAATACACTGGCTTGATGAACTTGAAATGGTTCAAGAAACGTTTCCGTAGGTTTTCTATAAATCATGGATATAGATCTAGCTATACAATTAATCAATTTCAAACTAACCTTGATTATGCCGAAGGTAATGGTGCTCTTTCTTACCAAGAGCAAGTAGGTACTAATGCTCTAAATCAAAATGGAGATTT
>NZ_MAAX01000150.1 GCF_002162835.1 Nonlabens dokdonensis | reverse complement strand
AACCTAAGAAATCTAACGATGGTGGTGGAGCGATTATTGAAAACCCTATTCTATCTAACTTTAAAGAAGGTCTTTCAATTCTTGAATATTTCATTTCTACTCACGGTGCTCGTAAAGGTCTTGCAGATACCGCTCTTAAAACGGCAGATGCTGGTTATTTAACTAGACGTTTACATGATGTAGCTCAAGATGTTATTGTTAACACAGAGGATTGTGAGACATTGAGAGGTATTGAAGTCTCAGCTTTAAAGAAGAATGAAGAGGTGATGGAAACGCTAGGTGCAAGAGTTCTTGGACGTACGGCTTTACATGATGTAATAGATCCGGCAACACAAGAAGTTCTTGTAGAAGCTGGTGAATTGATTCAAGAAGAAATTGCTGATGCAATAGAAGCTTCAGACCTTGAATCAGTAGAAGTTAGATCTGCACTTACTTGTGAAGCACCTAAAGGTGTTTGTACTAAGTGTTATGGTCGTAACCTTGCGACTAACCGACTTGTAATGAGAGGTGAGGCTGTAGGTGTTATAGCTGCTCAATCGATCGGTGAACCAGGTACTCAGCTTACTCTTAGAACGTTCCACGTAGGTGGAGTTGCAGGTAATGTTTCTGAGGATAGTTCGATTGTTGCTAAAAATGATGGTATTCTTGAAATAGAAGATTTAAAAACAGTTAAAGGTGAGGATAATGAAGGTAATGCAGTAGAAGTTGTAATTTCTCGAACTGCCGAGTCTAAGTTGCTTCATGAAAAGACTGGTATGCTATTGAACTCTAATAATATTCCTTATGGTTGTGAGTTATATGCTAAGCCTGGAACTAAAGTTAAGAAAGGCGATTTAATAGCTAAATGGGATCCATTTAACGGTGTAATTATTTCTGAATTTGCTGGGAAAATTAAGTTTGAAAATATTATTCAAGGTGTAACATTCCAGGTTGAGAGTGATGAACAAACAGGATACGAAGAAAAAGTAATTTCTGATTCTAGGGATAAGAAGTTGATACCTACTTTACATATTGTTGATAGTAAAGGGGATAATGTAATTTCTTATAACCTTCCTGTAGGTGCACACTTGATGATTAATGATGATGAAAAGATTAAAGTAGGTAAGGTTCTGGTTAAAATTCCTCGTAAATCTGCTAAAGCAGGTGATATTACCGGAGGTTTACCAAGAGTAACTGAATTATTTGAAGCTCGTAACCCATCAAACCCTGCAGTTGTAAGTGAAATAGATGGTGTTGTTTCATTTGGTAAAATTAAGCGAGGTAATAGGGAGATTATAGTTACATCAAAAACTGATGAAGTTAAGAAGTATTTGGTAAAACTTTCTAATCAAATTTTAGTACAAGAAAATGATTATGTAAGAGCAGGTATGCCTCTTTCTGATGGTTCAATTACACCTAAGGATATTCTTGCCATCAAAGGTCCTAGTGCTGTACAGCAATATTTAGTAAACGAAGTTCAAGAAGTTTATCGTTTACAAGGTGTAAAGATTAACGATAAACATTTTGAGGTAGTAGTTCGTCAAATGATGCGTAAAGTAAGAATTGTCGATTCAGGTGATGGTATGTTCTTAGAAAATCAACTTGTGCATAAGGAAGATTTTATTTTAGAAAATGATCGTCTTTATGGTAAAAAAGTGGTGGAGCTTGCTGGGGACTCTGATAACTTGAAGGAAGGTCAAATAATTACTTCTAGACAATTAAGAGACGAAAATTCTATTCTTAGAAGGGAAGACAAAGTCTTAGTAGTAGCTCGTGATGTCATGCCTGCAACCGCAGAGCCTGTGCTTCAAGGAATTACTAGAGCTTCTTTACAGACTAAATCTTTCATTAGTGCAGCATCGTTCCAGGAAACAACTAAAGTATTAAATGAAGCTGCAGTTGCAGGTAAAGTGGATACTTTAGAAGGTCTGAAGGAAAATGTAATAGTTGGTCATAGAATTCCAGCTGGTACTGGAATGCGTAATTATGAAGATATAATAGTAGGTTCTAAAGAAGAGTTTGAGAAACTTCTCAATCAAAAAGAGGAACCTAAGGTTAATTATAATTAATAGTAATGGCTAGTAATAATCCTGATCAGAAAATTAATATCGAAATTGATGGTGAAATTGCTGAAGGGCAATACAGCAATCTTGCTATAATTAATCATTCGGTTTCTGAGTTTGTAGTAGATTTTGTTAACATAATGCCTGGCAACCCTAAATCTAAGGTGAAGTCGAGAATTATTTTAACTCCTCAACATGCTAAACGTTTAGCTAAAGCTTTAAGGGATAATATTAATAAATTTGAACAAGCTCACGGTGAAATCAGAGATCATGATCAACCGCCCATTCCGTTAAATTTTGGTCCAACTGGACAAGCTTAAAAAAAAGCCTGATGTTTTCATCAGGCTTTCTTATTACAAAACATTTGTGAATAAGGATTGTTTATAGTGTTTTGTTTCTCGACTTATTTTAATGTCCTTTAAGGACATTTTATAATTAATTTAATATGTAGCAAGAAATGGGTTGAAAACGGTTCCTACGCTTTTATAGAAGCGATTTTAATAGTTTGTTAACATTTGCATTAGGATGTTCATATTAATTAACTGATAATTTAGGTGTTCCTTAGAATATGTAATTATCGCTGCTATAAGCTTTTGTTGTTAAACGTGATTAATAGGTCTTATGTCGAAAGAGGTTTACATTGCTATAAATATTTGTTAAGCAATACTCTTTTTATATATATTTTCGTGTGTTAGTAAGCTGTTGATATTTATCAACACTTTATTCAAATAGATATATATGAGAAATTTTACCCCTTTCTTGATTGAAAAAGTAAAGTCCTTTTTAGTTCCTATATTCCTGATGCTTAGCTTTATTAGCTATTCTCAGACTATTTCAGCCACTGATGGCGGTACCAATTGTGGTGACTGTGCGCCTCCTGGTTGGATAGACGGTGGTGGTACTCCGGACATCAGTAATAGTACAAATGCTGCACTGACCGGTCAAGGTGGTGCTGGTGGTGGTGCTACTTGGCAAAGTGTACTGCCTTTACCGCCAAATAATCATCAAGATTGGTTGTCTATCCGTGATATCGGTACCGTAGGAGTTGAAGAGTCTCTTTCAACAAATGTGGGAGGTTTGACATT
>NZ_MAAX01000161.1 GCF_002162835.1 Nonlabens dokdonensis | reverse complement strand
GTTGATGATTACAATAGAGTAGCTGGAGTTAATTTAAATTATCAATCTAAAAATAATAAATGGACGGGACTTGCAAATTTTGCAAGCAGTACTACCAGTAATATCTCTGGAAATAACAAGTTTTATAACATTGGGGTTTGGTATAACAACAAAAGTGCATCTGGTTATGTAGGGGTTCGGAAAGTAGAAAAAAATTATATTACCGATGTTGGTTTTGTACCTCGTTTATATAATTATGATGCTATTTCAGAAAGCACCATAAGAGAAGGATATACACAAACCAGCGGTCGTTTTACGTTGACTAAGTTTTATAAAGATTCTAAAACCTTTGATAATTATCGCTATTTTAATCTATCAAACAATACATATTGGGATGATTTAGGTGAAATTTCTCAGTCTAGAAATGTTTTAAACAATAACCTAACATTTAAAAATCAATCTTCTATTTATGGATGGATAATTCATGAGTATGTTAATTTAAAATATGCCTTCGATCTTTTCCAAAATGGAAATGCCATTGCAGTCGATCAATACAATTATGTGAATTCTGGTTTTGGGTATTCTTCTGCTGACAATAAAAAATTTCAATTTGGAGGTAGTGCCAGCTTTGGTACCTATTATAGTGGGCAGAGAAATCGTTTGGTAATAAATGCGCAATATCAGTTAATGCCTTTAGCCCGTTTGCAATTGAGTTACGAGCGTAATGATATTGATTTAAAAGAGTTGGGAAATGATACTTTTCAATTGACAAGATTTACAGGTGAAGTTTTCTTTTCTAATAGATTGAATTGGACCACCTATGTACAATATAATACCCAGTTTGATAATTTTAATATCAATACCAGGTTGCAATGGGAATACAATCCGTTGTCTTATATTTATTTGGTGATTTCAGATAACTTTAATCAGAATATTACCCGCCAAAACTGGGGAGCAGCTTTTAAAATGAATTATAGATTTGATTTTTAAAGCTTGCATAATGTTACATAAAAAAGCCTCACAATTTGTGAGGCTTTTTATATGCAGTTCTATTTATTTTGACTGCTCACACTTGCTAATTCAGCGTTAGAACTTGCTAATTCTGAGTTCAAATCTTCCAAGATGTTATCAGCCGCACTAAAAGACATTGCAGCGATTGTTAGTGTAGGGTTTGCGGTTGTTAGCGTTGGAAAAACACCACTACCAATCATGTATAAATTAGAATGATCCCATGATTGCTGACGATAGTTCAATACTGAATTACTTTTTTCAGTTCCGATTCTGTAGGTACCAACAATATGTCCAGCACCATAGAAAATGAAGTTGTTTCCTTCATATTGGAATTTTGCAGCAGTTAAAGGTTTACCACCGTCTTCTTCATAAAAAACAGGTTCACCAGGATCTTGCGTATACTCTGTAGCTCCAATTTCGTTGAAAATATCTGTAGATACTTTCTTTGCTGAAACAAAAGCATTTCTTTCATAATCTGCTGGAATTTGATAGTTGATTTTTGGTCGAGGTAAGCCTAAATTATCCTTTAAATTCTTTGATAATTCTACTGAATTTCCTTCGTAAGGCAATTGTTCAATCAGATAACCTAAACGAATTTGTCTGGTATAAATACCATTTAAAGTATCTACTAATTCTTTACCAAATAGTTTGCTATTGTCTCCAAGAGCTGTATTAAATTTTAAATTTTTCCCTTGACTATTTGTTGCTGTAGCATTGGTATGTGAATTGTTTTGTCCAAAAACATAATCGCCTAATGTAGTAAATGGATCTCCAGCGGCCCATGACCAACCATCGTTTCCAATTTCGATACGATATGCAGCTCTACCTTCAATTAATTTACCATTAGCATCATAAACAGCTTTACGAAAAGCACCATCTCTTACGGATTCTATTCCAGAAGTGGAAAGTGGCCCTCTATATGGAAATACAGGATCTTTTGATAAGCCCCATGCTAAGTACATAATATGATCCATTAAGTTTTTTCCCATCTGTCCACTGCTATTTGCAGCTCCATTCGGAAATTTATCAGTTGCAGACATCAACATTAGTTTTGGAGTTTCAATTGCATGCGCCGCCATCACATATTTCTTTGCTGTTACCGTATCAGTTCCTGTGGCCTTACCCGTTTGTGTATCATAGGTAATATATTTTACACCAATTACTTCATCGGTTTCTGGATCTAATAAAACTTTACTAACTACATGTTGGTACAAAATATCTACATTTCCAGTTTGTAAAGCTCTTGCAATCGTTACAGTTGCATCATATTTTGCTTGAATTGGACAGATAGGAATACAATTTGTATTTCCTGCACATTGTCTTCGTTCACCAGCTCTAGAGTTTCTTCCTTGAGGTGTTGAGGTAACATAGACAGGTTCGTTGTCAATTTTCATTGATGTTACATTGTTTGCAAACTCTTCATCAACTAATGATTCAACAATTTCTGGCATTGGGTAATTGTAATTTGGTCCAAATGTTTGTTGATCGTCAAACTGTGAGTATAGCTTATCCATGGCTTCTTTGCTTCCTGCTACATTTATTTCATTAGTTGCTTGCTCATAATAAGGAACTAGGTAATCATAAAAATCTTGGTTGTTAGCAGCAGTTGGCCAATCGACACCAACGCCATACTTTGTTTTCAACTTGAAATCATTGGGTAAGAAACGTAAACTTGTTCCTAACCAATGCCAAGTGGTTCCACCACCAATACGCTCATAAGAACTTCCATATGCAAAATTTGCTTCTGGACTGTCTCCTTTTAAGTTGTCTTGTTGTTGTTGAAAATCAAAATACGATTGTTTTGGTTTTCTCCATGAATTAATTTGTAATACGGTATATCTAGGTGTGTTTTCTTCTCCAGGATCTGGTAACCCTAATGGATTTTCTTCTGTTGAAGGAATTGCATTTTGTGTGCTTGGTGGATACGGTGATTCAGGAGACTTTATATTTGCCTTTAAGAAAGTATCCATATAATTACTTCTGTCTGTAGGGATTTTTGGTCCAGCTTCCAAAATCAATACTTTTTTTCCTGCTAATCCTAGTTTGTAGGCAACAATAGCTCCAGCTACTCCAGAACCTACTATAATTGCATCATAATTTGTTGTTGTTGACATCTTGTTGCGTTTTAGTTATTATTACCTGTATATCCACTTAAATC
>NZ_MAAX01000059.1 GCF_002162835.1 Nonlabens dokdonensis | reverse complement strand
ATCTTTAAATAGCAAGATATATTTATCTATTAAGCTCTTTTATAATAATATTTTGAAAAGTTTTACTACTTACAATATCTAATCTTAAGATTTATGAACAATATTAACAGGAAAGAGTCCCATAAAAAACATGAAGACCTTGAAAGAATTTTTCCTGAGCTAGAATTAATTTTAGGGAGTTCTGAGGAAGAATTGTTAAAAGCTTATAGTAATCCGGCGAAAAAGGTTTATTTAATTGTAGGATGCGCTAGAAGTGGATCAACGTTATTATATCAATATCTTGCTAAAACTGGTTACTTTATGTATCCAACAAATTTTTTATCACGTTTCTACTATGCTCCTTATATTGGATATCGTTTACAGCAGGCACTTATTGATTTTGATTTAAAAGGAGAGGTTTTTCAAAATCTTGATGCTTTAAGCAACTTTAAATCTAATTTAGGTAAAACCAAAGGTCCAAAGCAACCGCATGAATTTTGGTACTTCTGGAACAGATTTTTTAAATTCAAGAATTTACAGCAGCTTAGTCAAAAGGAAATGAAAGATGTGAATTGGTCATTATTTTTAAAAGAACTACATGCATTAGAGGAAGCGTCAAATCGACCAATTTTATTGAAAGCAATGAATTTAAATTGGAATCTAGCTGATCTTGAACAAAATATACCAAACGTTCATTTTATTTACATAAAAAGAGATGTCCTTTATAATGCTCAGTCTTTACTAATTGCTAGAAAAAATTTTTATGGAAATTATGATGAATGGTATTCATTTAAAACTCCTAATTACTATAGTCTCAAAAAGTCTAAACCTACCGTACAAGTTATTGAACAAGTTCTAGCTAATAATAAAGCTGTTGAAAACTCTTTAAAATCGGTTAAAGAGTCAAATAAAACAATAATATCTTATTCTGATTTCTGTAATAATCCAAATAATTTAATAACGGATTTGAACAGTAAGAATGCTAATATTATCTATAAAAATTCTGATTTGAGCTTTGAAAATGGAAACAATATTAAAATCGATTCTTTACTTTATGATGAAATGCTATCTTATTTGACTAAAATAAAATAATATGTCATTTCAAACATTTAAAAATGAATTTGAAAAGATTTCAGTTGTTGAAAATGATAATTCGGTTACTAAATCACCTATAGTCAGTGTTTGTATACAAACATATAACCATGTAAATTATATAGAGAAATGTTTAGATAGTATTTTAAGTCAACAAACAGATTTTGATTTTGAAATTGTTTTGGGAGATGACGATAGCAAAGATGGAACTAGAAAAATATGTGAAAAATATGCTCTAAAATATCCATCTAAAATTAGGTTATTATACCACAAGAGAGCCAATAATATCGTTATTAAAGGCAAGCCGTCAGGAAGATTTAACATGTTATACAATTTGTATACGGCTAATGGTAAATATATTGCTTTATGTGAGGGTGATGATTATTGGATTGATGAATGTAAATTACAGAAACAATTTGATTTTTTAGAAAAACACACTAATTTAATTGCTTGTCATCATTGGCAGAGAAATGCAATCAAAATTGGTGAGAAATATGTTGAAGTAGAAAGCCCTAAAGATGGTTATTATTCAAAGCATATTGCAGGCGTTAAGGAGTTATTTGCTAATCAAGTTAGACTAAAATCAAGAACTTTAATGTTTAAAAATGTAATTAATATCTCTTATTTCTCATACTATTTTAAAGATGTGGCTTTTGGAGATGTTCCTCTGAGTTTTATTTTAGGAAAGCATGGTCATTTTGGTTTTATTAATCAAGAAATGGCAGTTTATCGGATAACGTTTAAGGGAGTATCAACAGCTGGTTTGAAAGAATTAGGTACAGAAAAGTTTAGAGTAGAACATTTCAAAAATTGGATAGAGATTTGGGATAAAGCTAATATATTTTATTCTTTTAAATATAACAAAGAAGCGGTTGATACCGTCAAGTTTTTTTTTCTAAAAATTATTACAAATTCACCGCTTAATTTTCTTGCATTGTTAAATATATTAAGCTACAACATTAAAAATAGAGAGTTATCTTTTTTGAAAACTTTCCCAGTATCAGTTTATATTGCAAAAACTTTTGGTAAGATGTACCTGAAGAAGGTTTATAAAACTTTAATTTTCAAACGTTGAAAGAGGAACAACTTGTATTTATTGTATCACAACCGCGAGCTGGTTCAACCTTTCTGCAAAATTTACTATCTAACAATCAAGATGTAAACACATGTAGTGAGCCGTGGATACTTTTACATTTTGCAAATCAATTCAAATCTGATTTGGTCACAGGTAAATACAATAACGAGTACGCAAATATTGCCTTTAAAGATTATTTGAGCAAACATGAAAAGTTTGAATTTAAAAATCATCTTAAGGCTCTTTTATTAAAAATTTACGAACCTCTATCAGTTGACCACAAAATAGTTATAGATAAGACGCCGCGTTATTGGGAAATCTTAGACGAGATAGTAGAGCTTTTCCCTAGTTGTAAAGTCATAGTATTAAAACGCGATCCTTTAGACGTGGTTAGATCTATTATTAGAACATGGAATATCAAGAACTTTGATGATTTATCTAGATATAAAAGAGATATTATAATTGGCCCACGTAGAATTCATGAATTTTGTATCCAACACAAAGAGAATGAAAATGTATATCAATTAAAATACGAGGATTTGATTACTGATACGAAATCTGTAACAAATAGTTTGTATAAATGGTTGCGCATAGATTTTAAAGACGAGTACCTTGATATAAAAAATAATTTAAAAACTAAAGGCTTATTTGGTGATCCATTTCAAAACGAAAATAAATTTACAGTTAACCAGACAAAGTCTAAAAAATTATCAAGTAAATTTGAAAAACTGTTGAAAGGATATTATAATCATTTGGGGACTAGTTTTTTAAGCGATTATGGTAACTATGATAAAAGAGCGATTGATTCAAAGAAAAGTATATCGTTTTATTATTACTTGCATTTAGCCAATGCTAATAATCTTGATCCAAATTATGTTTCATTTATCAGCAAATGTAAAAGACTTTTTGCCACTTTGTATATTAGATATTTGAACTGACGTTTGACAGTCCAGTTTATTCACAAACCTCCTAATTCCAATAAAGTCGCATAATTTATTTAGTATAAAGATCATGTTCTATAAACGTAAACAGCCTCTTGTTTTATTTTATTCTAGCCGTAGAGGAGGATCTACTTTGCTTGCAGAAATAATGGAAGCAGCAAGATCTACTGTTTATGTAGATCAACCATTTGATTTATGGAAGCCAGACACTGATAGAGGTCGCATCATAGCAAGTTTTTTGCCCAATAAACATCAAAGTCAGTTTTTTGAGATGGATGATCAAGAGAAAAATAAGATCACGTTATACTTAGATCATTTTTATAAGAAAAAGTTGTTGCATTTATCAACAGGAAAAAGAGCAAAACATATTGTTTTAAAAATTGTAAATGCACATGGATTGATAGATGAGTTGGCTACTTTAGTACCATCAAAAACTGTTGTTTTGATGCGACATCCTTTTTCACAGTCTTTATCTGTAATGAGAAATAAATGGGGCACTTGTGAGGCTGCATTCATTGAATCAACAACTTGGACAGATACATATCTAACTCTGGAACAACTTGCCTTTTCTAAAGAAGTATCAGAAAAGGGTACTTATTTTGAAAAAGCTGTTCTCAATTGGTGTCTAGAGTGGCATTATCCTTTGCATTATAGCAAAACAAAAAAACTCACATTGTATTATGAAGATTTAGTTTTAGATGGTGCAAATCATATCACTAGGTTGTATGAATTTTTAGGATTTAAGGAAATTCAAAATGGGGTAGCTATATTGAATAAACCATCTAAATCGTCAAATTTTAGTACAAAAGCGACAGTTGAAGGAATTAAAAACAACGATAAAAGTGCCATGCTTTCTAGCTGGAGATCCCAATTAGAAGAAAAAGACCTTGTCAATGCTCAAAAAATACTAGACGTATTTAACGTTACCGTATATTCTAGATTTTCAGATATTCCACAATTATGATTTCTATTATACTACCTACTTTTAATAGCTTATCGTTTCTCAAAGAAAGAGTAGACAGTATTTTAAATCAAACCTATAAAGATTGGGAATGTATAGTTATCGATGGTGAATCTACAGATGGGACATGGACTTATCTAGAAAAAATAGCTGTGAGAGACATGAGGTTTAAAATGTTTCAACATCCTCCTAAAGGAGTCTATAATGCATGGAATATAGGTGTTCAAAAAGCTGCAGGAGCATATGTTTATTTTGCAACTAGTGATGATACAATGAGTAATGACTGTTTAGAACATTTATTACATGGATTTGAGTTGGCACCAGAATGTGGTATTTCTCATTGCTGTTTGCAAATTATAGATGAATATTCTCAACCTTTAAAAAGCTATGATTGGAACACTTTTCCAGCTCAAGAATATTTTAAAAATTATAATTCAAGAAAACATATTCGTAAAGCACCTTTAACAGGATTGTTGTATGCAACTCATCAAACTGTTATTCATTCTTTTACGCAAGTTTTGATTTCAAAAAAAGTATTTGAGAGGTCAGGTTACTTTTTGGAAGATAAAGGGCCAGCAGCAGATTTAGAATGGGGCATGCGTGTAGGTCTTACGGAAGATGTAATTCATATACCTCGAGAGATGGCTACCTGGCGTGTGCATGGTAAACAATTAACAGCAATTGAAGTTGATGATACATATACCATACAACTAATTGAATTAATGCGTTTAGCGATTTGTAATTCTACTTGTACATCAGAGATAAAAAGCCTTAAGAAAGACCTTTTAGCCTGGAAAAAGATGTCGTTGTTTGCCAAATTATCTTTGTACGATAAATTGGTAAATTTGCAATTCTTGAACTTAAAAATATCAATGCGCTTGTTTCCAGATTTTCATAGAGCATTTGAATCTAGAGAAGCTTACCAATTCTATTTACAAGCAAAATTAGATTATAATAAAGAAGAATTAATTGAAATAATTAAATAATATGATTGTTCATTATACATTATTTCAAGGAAAGGAGTTCGGTAATGGCGCTTACAGGCGTTCCTTTCAGATTGCTTCACTATTATCAACACTAGACGAAGAAGTCATCACACTATCGAAGTATCCAGTTCAAAAGAACGATGTGAGCCTATTAGAACGTGTAAAATTGGCTTTTAGGTTCTCAAAGTTTTTAGGTTATCAAAAGCTAGATTTTAATACGTTACGTTATAAAGTTTTAGACATAATTTTATGGAAGAAATATTTAACTTCTTTAAAAACAAAAGATGAGGATCTTAAAGTTGTTATTGATCTCTCTTATTATTCTGATGAAGCATTAGTTTTTGCTTGTTATGAGTTAGGAATTGAAATGATAGGTATTTTACATAATATGGAGTCTCTTGTTCATCAGCAAAAATCACACTTGTCTGGAAAGGTCGCACCTGACTGGTTTTTTGAAGAGATTAATTTACTTAAGTTTTTTTCTTCAATATATACCATTTCAAGAGAAGAACAATGGTTGCTTTCTCTTTATGGAATTAAAGCTCATTATCTACCATATGTGCCGTCTGAAAATGTGATTTCAAATTGCTTAGCAATTAAAAAATTACGTCAGCACTCAGAAAAGAAGTACTATCTGTCCATAGGAACTGCCTCTAATCCTCCTACCGTTGAAGGGTTTAAAGAGCTTATTTATATTTTTGAGGGATTGAATTTGGATGAAAAACTGGTTATAGGTGGATATGACACTGAAAAGATGGCGTCTTTTTTAAGTAATAAAACAAAAAAGGTTTATCTAAAAGGGGCTTTAAGTGAAAAGGAATTAGAGCAAGTATTAGTAGAATGTAAAGCTATAATTATTCATCAAAAACCGACTACAGGAGCTTTAACAAAAATTCCGGAATTATTATTAAGTGGTATCCCGGTAATATGTAACACTTCAAGTGCAAGAAATTACTATTATTTGAATGGTGTTCATGTTTATAAAACTGGTAACGAGTTAAAAAAGATTTTAAAACATCCTAAATTATTAGCACCTTTTGATTTTAATTTAGAAAATAAGAATAAGAAATTTCTAGATGAGTTTAATTGAATATCAGCTTTGGAATTTTAACTATAAAAAGATCGAAACTAATAATTCTATTTTCATCTTAGCTTTTACAAATTCAGATTTAATTGTTATCCATTCACTTTGTTAGAGAAAAAAATATCCATTATAACCCCAGTATATAATCAAGTTGATTTTATAGAGCAAACAATACTGTCTGTGGTAGATCAAGGTTATTCAAATCTTGAATATATCATTATTGATGGAGGTAGTACAGATGGCACAATCGATATCATTAAAAAATATGAATCTAGAATTACTAGCTGGATCAGTGAACCTGATCAAGGGATGTATGATGCTATCGATAAAGGCTTTTCTCGATCAACTGGTGAAATCATGGCATGGATAAACAGTGATGATTTACTGTTGCCTAATGCTTTACATCACATGAATCACTTAATGACCGAGCTGCCACAGGTAGAATGGGTTCAAGGAATGAATAGTGCCATAGACTTGCAAGGTAACGTCATAGACTATCGTTACGGTGGTAAATTTAGTTTGATAAAATTTCTACAAAAAGATTACCAATATGTGCAGCAAGAGTGCACTTTCTGGAGAAAAAGTTTATATGAGCGAGCTGGAAATCGAATGAATACCAAATTAAAATTAGCTGGAGATTTTGAATTATGGTTTCGTTTTTCTCAAAACGCAAAATTATATAATTGCAAGTTAGACATCGGTACGTGGAGGGATCGACCAGGTCAATTATCTCGAGCAAATTTTGATAATTACGTAAAAGAAGCAGAGCGTATTATCGATGCTTACGTACTAAATGATGAGGAGAAAAAACGTTTGAATAAAATAAAAACATGGCGTAAAATTGCCAATGCAATAAAGAAAGCCTCTTTTTACAAACTCCGACTTTTTAATAAAAGACTGCATAAGTTGCATGGTGTTGATAGAGCAGATATTATTTATTCTCATAACTTGCAATCCTATATAATTGACCCAAAATCTTAATGTCCTCTAAGCCTAAAATATCCATCATCACACCATCCTATAATCAAGGGCAGTTTCTAGAACAAACTATTTTGTCTGTCTTAGGTCAGGAATATCCTAATATCGAATACATTATTATGGATGGTGGTAGTACAGATGCTTCTGTTTCTATTATAAAAAAATATGAGTCCCGACTTGCCTATTGGAGTTCTGGTAAAGATGGTGGGCAGGCTGCTGCGATAAATGCTGGATTTGAAAAAGCAACTGGAGAACTATTACTATGGTTGAACAGCGATGATATGTTGATGCCAGGTGTACTGGATTTTGTGGCAAAACAATATCAGGAGCATGGCGATGCTATTTACTTTGGTAACTGTATTCATTTTCATGAAATTAATCAAGATGCTCTAGATACTAGAGGAAGTGACGTTGTTACTGCTCATAAAAAGAAAGATTTAAAAGCAATTGACTACATCATACAGCCATCTTCCTTCTGGACTAAAAAAGTATGGGAGCAAAATGGTGTTCTCGATAGTGCGCTTCACTTTGGGTTTGACTGGGAATGGTTTTTAAGAGCCCAAAAAAATGGTGTGGCTTTTCACAGCTTTTCTAGACCGTTATCCTTATATCGTATTCATGAAGATCATAAAAGTGGTGCTAGCGGCGATAAGCGGCAAAAAGAATTGCTGCTTATTTATGAGCGTTACCATCGAGAAAATGCACTTCTTTTTCAAAAATTAATGCAAGAAAAAGTTTGGGATACTTCTATTTTTAAACTCTTTAAAAAGCTTTGTAAGGCTATAAACAGCAACTATTTTACTGATGCCGTTTTGCTGAAAATTTATAAGTACAATAAGTACAAGAATTATAAGACAAAAACGATAACCTCTGTAAGAGCCATGTTATAGGACATTCTAATATGAAAATCTCTATTATAACCATTAATTATAACGATGCCGTAGGACTGGAGCGCACCATAAAAAGTGTGCAAGATCAACATACTGTACCTTTTGAGCATCTTATAATCGATGGTGGTAGTACTGATGGAAGTAATGAAGTTATAGCAAAGAACTCGAATTATTTTAGTTTTACTATAAGTGAACCAGATCGTGGTGTCTATGACGCGATGAACAAAGGGATCAAAAATGCTACCGGAGATTACTTATTGTTCTTAAACAGCGGTGATGTTTTGTTTGACTCAGAGGTTATAGAAAAAGTAACGCCTCATTTAAGAAGTGCGCACGACTTGATTTATGGTGATCTTTATATGGTAGCTACAGACCGGCCTAGTTTTACACATACCTATCCTACATCACTAGATTTCACATTTTTTAAACATACGTCTTTAGGACATCCGTCTACATTTATTAAGAGAGAGCTGTTTAATGTACACGGTTTTTACCGTACCGATTTAAAAATAGTAGCGGACTGGGCATTTTTCTTAAAAGTGATCTGTATAGAAAAGGCGACTTATAAAAAAATAGATGTGACCATTTCTCGTTTTTATGAAGGTGGTATTTCTACAGCTGCTGCAACAGCGCAATTAAATAAAGACGAAATTAATAAAGTACTTCTCGAGAATTTTAATCTTTATGAAACTAGTTACAACCAGTTGATAGAAGAAAATAAAAATCGAGCCTTGGTGTATGACAAGCTTCATCCTCAAATAGGATTGCTTACAACTAATAAAATGTTGCTCCGCATTTTGAATGGATTTATTATGATACTTTCTACTCTTTTAAAGGCAAAACGTTCTTTATAAAGAGTTGTTAAAAAGGTTTAAAGGTTATGTTTGTGTTTCGCTTTCGCGAAAGCGGATAAATAATACCAGCTATACTTGTAAAAAAGTCTAATTTTGCGGCATGCTGGTATCTGCTATCATTCCATGTTATAATTCTCAAGCTACGATAGGTAGAGCTATTACTAGTCTGTTAACACAGACTGTGGCTATCGATCAGATTATAGTCATCAACGACGGTTCTACAGATGAGTCGTTACAAGTGGTGCAAGATTTACAACAAAAGCATTCTTCCATAATTGTTATTGATCAAGAAAATAATGGTGTTTGTGCTGCGAGAAACGCAGGTATAGAACAAGCTAAGGGAACTTACCTTTTAACACTAGATGCAGATGATTATTTTGAGGACACTTTTGTAGAAAAAGCATTGAAAAAGTTTGAGGAAGACGATCGTTATGGAGCTGTCATGTGTGGTTATGTGCGTGTGGTGAATGGTAAAAAAATCCTGCCTTACATTCCAGAAGAAATTACTTTTGAGTCTTGTTTACTACGTAATGGAGCTATTGCATGCTTGTTGTTAAAAAAAGAAGCTGTTTTAAAAGCAGGGCTTTATGATCTTGCTATGAGCGGTGGTCATGAAGATTGGGATTTAAACATAAGAGTTTTAAAATTAGGATACCGTTACGCAATAATTCCAGAGGTACTTTTTAATTATGTAGATACAGTAGGTTCTAGAAGTTATACTTCTATGGAACAAGATCTCGATCTTAAAATGCAACTATTTCATAAATATAGGGACGAGTATAAAAAGCTACACGAGTATTTATTTATTGAATTTTCAAAAGAAATAAGTAGGTTACAGCGACAGATTATAAAAATAAAGAGGCGCAAGTCTTTTAGAGTCAGTGAAAAAATAATCTCCCAGATTGACAAAATTAAAAGTATTTTCAAATAAGTAATATGATTTCAATAATAATACCTACTTATAATAGAGCCACGTATATTTTAGAGACGCTACATTCTATCAAAAATCAGACTTATAAAGATTTTGAATGTATTATAATAGATGACGGTTCTACCGATAATACTAATGAAGTTATAAGTGATTTTCTTTCAACAGATTCTCGTTTTAAGTATTATCACAGGCCTGATTCTTTTTCAAAAGGAGCCAATGGATCGAGGAATTATGGTTTTTCTTTATCTACAGGAAGTCTTATTAAGTTTTTTGATAGCGATGATTTAATGCTACCAGAGCATCTTGAAAAAAGTATAAAATATATTGAAGAAGGTAATTATGACTTTGTAGTTGGTGATTCTATCAATTTTGACAAATCAGGATTATTAAGCAAACCTTATAACTTTGATAGAAAAACTGCTTCCATTAGTGCCATGTCCTTTACAAATTATAAGGTGGCTTGGATAACTAATGATTTGCTAGTTAAACGTCAGTACGCAGAGCAATGCCAGTTTGCTGAAGGGATTAGAGATCAGGGAAGTGAGCATCAATTTAATATACATATTTTATTATTAACTACAAATGGGTATTTAATAGATGAAATTTTGAGTCACCGAAGGATTCATGATGATGGATTTGTAGAAAAGGTACATAAGGATCTTTTATTTGTGGATATTATGAATGCTGAGTTGTATTATGTGACTGCATTAAATCTTAAAGATTTAGCTCCTAAAAAATTGATTTTATGGTTGTTAGATTATCATCTTTCTTTAAGTTTTAAACTAGCCAAGATGAAGACTTGGCCAGAGAACATAATAGGAGCTACTCGATTATTACTTAAATATAAAAGTCCTAAAGCTTTTTTGTACCCAGTTGCTATAGGTATTACTTACTTGACTGGTAAAGGGTATCAACTAATCAAGTTTATCCGCTCGTAATAGTAAAGGAGCATTTACGTGTAAAATAATTAATAATTTATATTTTAAATAATTTGAGACAGCAATCAACCGCAGATACTACTGTAATCATCCCTTGCTATAATGATGGACGTTATATTTCTCAAGCGATTAATTCTATCTTGAATCAAACTGTTCTACCAGAAAAAATAATTGTTGTTGATGATGGGTCAGCTCAAGAAACAAAGTATGTGTTGCAACAACTAGATCATCCTTTAATTGAAATCATATATCAAGAAAATCAAGGTGTGGCAAGCGCCAGAAATAATGGAATTAAAAAAGCTACAACTACTTATATTTTAACCCTTGATGCAGACGACGCTTTTGAACCTACTTTTATCGAGAAAGCGTTGATTGCTATTAATAGTAAACCGGATATAGTTGCTGTATGTTGTTACTATCAAAAATATAGAAACGGTCAACCTGTGGACGATGTAATAAAACCTTTAGGTGGTTCGTGTATTAATTTTTTAGTTAAAAATAACGGTCATGCATCTGCACTTTTTAAAAAAGTGCGTTGGTCAGAGATAAATGGTTATGATACAAATTTCAAAAATGGCTATGAGGATTGGGAATTTTGGATATCTATGTTGCGTAATGAATTTAAAATGTATGTCATACCTGAAGTATTATGGAGATATAGAATAAAAAGTATTTCCCGTGATCAAATAGCAATGGCAAAATATGATTTAGAGCTTAAAGAACAGATTTTCGACAAACATGAAGATTTGTATCTTAAGCATTTTAAGAAAGTATATTTAGAATTAATTTGGCGTCAGAAAGCGACTTTACAAACTGTATCAAATATTAAGAACAATAGGTCATATAAATTAGGAAATGCGCTTTTAGCACCCTTAAGATTTTTGAAAAGTTTATTAAAGTAATACAAATGGAAAACACCACACCATTGGTTTCAATAATAGTACCTTGTTATAAACAATCTCACTTGTTAGATGAAACATTAGATTCTGTTATGAATCAAATCTTTAGTAATTGGGAATGTATTATAGTTAATGATGGTAGTCCCGATAATACCGAAGAGGTAGCTAAAAGGTGGTGTGACAAAGATTCTCGTTTTAGTTATATATGGAAAAGTAATGCTGGGCTTCCTGCCGCTAGGAATACTGGGATTAAAGAAAGTCATGGAATTTATATACTGGTATTAGATTCTGATGATGTTTTGCATCAAGATTATTTACTTAAAACAGTTGCTGTTTTAGAAGAGAAAGATAAATTGGGGATTGTTTCATGTAACAGATATTTTTTTAGAGAAAAAAAAGAAAATATCATTTATGAACACAAGCCGTCAGGAAGTTCCTATAGGGATCTCATGTTTGAAAATATCTTAATGCCATCTTCTCTTTACAGAAAAAAGTGTTGGGAAGAAGTAGGTGGTTATGATGAGACTATGATTAAAGGTTTTGAGGATTGGGAGTTTTGGATTGCAGTTACAAAAAGAGGTTGGAAATTTGAAATTATAGATGAGTTTCTATTTTATTATCGTAAAGCAGAGCAATCTATGCTTATTGATACTTTAAAATATCATAGAATAGATCTTTTAGAGTTTGTTATGAATAAGCATCAAGAGATATACTTGGAACATTTTAATAACACTAAAACCTATTTATTTTTTCTAACTCGATTGTATAGGAATTCTGAAATTAAGTATAAGTATTCGTTAGAGTATAAATTAGGTAAGCTTATTATGA
Organism: Nonlabens dokdonensis; assembly: GCF_002162835.1. Classification (GTDB taxonomy): domain Bacteria; phylum Bacteroidota; class Bacteroidia; order Flavobacteriales; family Flavobacteriaceae; genus Nonlabens; species Nonlabens dokdonensis_B. The sequence goes on along the minus strand of NZ_MAAX01000059.1, from coordinate 17,641 downwards.
AACCCTTTAAACTGCTAGGGTTATTTAAAAGCAATACAAGAGCAGCATCATGATATCTGTAGTCATACGAACTAAAAACCAGGCTAATGCGCTTTCATTTCTTTTAAAGAATTTGAGAGTGCGTTATGCAGGTGATATCGATGAGGTAGTCGTGATCGATAATTTATCTACAGATCATACAGCAACGGTATGCGAGCAATTTGATGCGCGGTTAGTGACGATAGAAAATTTTTCTTACGGTAGTAGTGCCAACCTTGCGGCACAGGAAGCTTCTCATGATATCGTGGTTATCTTTAGTGCCCATTCTTATCCCGTAAGTCATGACTTTTTTAAGGTTATTGCACAACGATTTAAAGAGAAGCCAGGCCTAGCAGGTTTGAGGTGTTTGCATAGTACTAATGATTATAGAGCCTATATCAATGAAATACAAGCTAAGGATGATCCTAATCGAGCAGGATTGATTTTTTCAGGTTCCGCTTTCGCGAAAGCGGTATGGAAAGAACATCCCTTTAGAGATGATGTCGCTACCTTTGAAGATAAAGAATGGTCTAAAAGAGTGCTAGAAGCAGGTTATGACATTGAATTTGTACCAGCGATTTTTCATTATGAAATCAATAGGAATAAAAAGCAACTTTTTTTTAGATTTAAAAATGATGTCATCGGCAATTACCAATTGTGGCATGAAGAGGTCACTGTAAAAAGTGCCTTTAATGGGCTGATCGCAAGTTTGTGGAGAATTGTAAAAGGAGCATTTATAGACATGTATTATGCTTGTAAGCGATTTTTCTACATTATAAAGTTTTTAAATAACAAGCCCAAAAAGTTTTAAAGTTGACCGTTGAATATACAATCAAAAATTAAGTTGAATAGAAAGAAGGTATTGATATTGGGACCGATTTCTGACTTTGGAGGAAGGGAAGTAGAGGTACAGCTTATTTCTAAAGCTTTAATTGAAGAATATGACATCGATTTAATTTCTACTCTTCCATTTACTTATAAATCTGTTGCTTTATTATCATCAGCTAATTATTCTTGGAATTCTTTGCAAGGATTGCTATATAAAAATTCAATAATACTACGTATATCTAGTCTGCTCACAAAGTTCTTTAACAGAAGAAAAGAAGTTCCTGAAAGTTTTATAAATAACGTGTTGACTTATCAATTAGTTGATCTGGATAAAAAAATGAAAAGCTATCTAGAGCAAGCTATAGCCTCTTGTGATATTGTTTTGTTTTGTGGTGAGTTTACATCAAAATGGTTAATAGAGTCTTTTGAAATATGTCAAAAATATCATAAACCAATTCTAGTACGTACAACAGGTCAAATAAAAAAAATACCAGAGTCGTTATTTGAAAATTTGCACATTCAACACCATATATTAGTTCATTCTGTTGGTAATTTTAAACGCTTGAAGACTATGTCTAATTTTAATCAGTCGATAATAGATCAAACTTCTATCGTTGAACCTGCGCTTTTAACTATTCCTACAAAGTTAAATAACAAGACTATTTCTTATGGATATATAGGTCGGTTTGGTAAGGAAAAAGGGATTGAAGATTTACTAAAGTTTATGGATGGTTCCCATAGAAAACTTGTTATTGCTGGTAGCGGTCCTTTACATAAAGAGGTAGAATCTCATTGCAAGCAAAATGAAAATTTTACAAACTTAGGCGAACTTTCCTTAGAAGAATTACATCTATTTTTTAATAAAATAGACGTATTGATCATCTCATCATTTGAAGAAGCAGGACCCTTAGTAGGTATTGAGGCAATGGCGGCTGGTAAGTTGATTGTTTCCACCAGAGTTGGTGCTATGCCAGATCGATTAAAGGATGTTAGAAATAGTTTTTGGTTTGATATAAAGAAAGAACAATCGTTTCTAGATGTTCTAGAAAAAATTGAGGGTATGGATCGTAACACCTTGCATGAACTAAAAGAAGAAAATCGAAAACACTATATTAAAAAATACAGCTTTAACGTAATTGCTTCTCAGTATCAAGAGCAAATTAAAAACCTAATAAATTGAAAATCCTATTCGTTTCCATGAATAACCATCATTTTAAAAGATGGGCAGAGCAAGTTGCTAGCGATGGTATGGATTTGTATTGGTTTGATGTATTAGATCAAGGAACAGCTGCGTCCTTATCGTTTATGCATCAAATTACCGGTTGGAAAAAGGGATTTTTAAAAAAACGTGGTCGTACACTAGTTAAAAGCAAATTTCCTAAGTTGTATCACCAGCTGGTAAAACGATATGATGTGTCTGTTGCTAGTGCATTTGAAAAAGCGCTACAAGATATTCAACCAGATATTGTACATTGTTTTGAAATGAAACTATCTGGGCTTAAAATTCTTCCTGTCATGCAAAAGAATTCTTTACCATTGATCTATTCTTCTTGGGGAACAGACTTATATGATCTGGATGTTTTAGAAATACGCAAAGAGCAAGCTAGCACCTTCTTAACCAGAGTAGATTATCTTATTACCGATTGTCATCGAGATGCTGGAATAGCTAAGGACTTAGGTTTTCAAAATATACATTTAGGAGTTTTTCCTGGTAATGGTGGTCTTGAGATATCAGACAAACATCGAATGCTAGTAGACCAAAGAGACTACATTCTCATTAAAGGATACGAAAGTGCGATAGGTAAGGCACTATCTATAATTAAAGCGCTAGAATTAGTACCACAAGAACTACTAGAACCCTTTAAGATTTTTATTTACAGTGCCGATGAGGCTGTGATAGCCTATATGCTTCAAAGTAAGACTTTAACCAAGCTGGCTTATAAAATTGTACCGCGTGCCGAAAATGTGCCCAACAAAGAATTGTTAGCTTACATGGGGCGAGCTGCCATTCATATTGCTAATAGTAATTCTGACGGCATGCCTAACGCCTTATTAGAAGCTATGTCTATGGGTGCCTTTCCTATACAATCTAACCCAGGAAATGTCACAGAAGAGGTGATTACTCACGGTAAGAATGGTTTTTTAATTGAAGAGGTGAATGATCATGAAAAGATAGCGCAACTTATTACAGAAAGTCTTGGTAATACTTCATTGCGTATGGCCGCTCAAGAATATAACATTGACTTTATTGCTAAGAATTACAATCGTACTACCTTGCGCTCTCAAATAATAGAACTGTATCGACAGGTTAAAAGGGTTTAAGAATTTTATATGAAAATTTCATTTCTTATAGTCACACGCCACCGGCCTGAAGAATTAAGCTTCACTTTAAATAAATTAAAACAGCTTATTCAACCAGAAATCCATGAAGTTCTTGTTTTTATAGATGCTTGTCCTGAGACGGAGCGAATTGTTTCAGAATTTCCATGGGTAAAATGGTATACCTCTGGAGTACAGCTAGGAGCATCTCCTGCGAGAAATAAGCTGTATCCATATGCCGTAGGTGAAATCTGGATAGGGCTGGATGATGATGCACATCCATTGGGAACTGATTTTATAGATCAAGTGTTGTCTCGCTTTCGCGAAAGCGAAAAAACTGCCATCATCGCGTTTCAAGAAGTGCGAGGTATGTTTAACAATGATCAGATTGCTATAGAAACAGCTCGAGAAGGAAATGCATTTTACGCTAGTGAATTTGTAGGATGTGGATTTGCTATCAGAAAAGATATTTATCTACAAACGAATGGTTTTCCCATATGGATGGATATTTATGGAGAAGAAAGTGCCCTTTCACTAGAGGTTATAGATTTAGGATATGACATCATTTATGATTACTCTATTATGGTAAATCATCGTAAAGATGTTGTGAAAAGAACCCTAGAAAATAAAAATTACTATAGGTTTGAAAAGCAACTGGTAAATGTGGTTAAATTTTATCTAGTATATTATAAACAGCCCACGTATTTAATTTTCAGAGCAGTATTTCATAATTTTAAAAAGTATGCTATTACTGATTTCACTTACTTAAGGCGATTTCTAAAAGCTATATTTGCCTTAATTATTTCTTTGCCTGATACGTTATCCCATAGAAATCCAATGGATGATAGTTCCATTAAAAGATTCAGATCTCTGAAAGCTCCATTATATCAATAGAACATTAATAAATCTGTGCAAAGGTCTATATTTAATTAGGTTGTTGAATAGTTTACTTATTTTTGTAACCTAAATTTGTTTATGAAATCCATAGGATTTATCCCATTACGTGCCGGCTCCAAAGGTATTCCTGGTAAGAATAAAAAAAAGCTTTTAGGAAGACCTCTTTTTTGTTGGACGCTAGGTGAAGCCATCGCCTCAAAACTTGATGAGGTGTATATCTATACAGATGATCAAGATATTCTCGCATTCATAGAAAAAGAATACCACTGGACCGATAAGGTTCATGCGGTGAAAAGAAGTGACGCCAGCGCTACAGATACTGAAAGTACAGAAATGGCTATAATGGAATTTGTAAACAAGCACGAATCAAACTTTGATTTATTTTGCTTACTTCAAGCGACTTCACCTTTTACCACAGCTGTTGATATCAATAACTGTCTGGACGCTGTTGCAAATGGTAAGAACTATGACAGTGCCTTAACCGTAGTAAACTCTCATCGATTTACCTGGCATGCTGATGGTACTCCTAAAAACTATGATATTTTCAATAGACCTAGAAGACAGGATTTTGAAGGTTTGCTTATAGAAAATGGAGCTTGTTATGTAACTACTGATTCTGCTTTACGCGAAAGCAAGAATAGAATAAGCGGTAATATAGCAACAGTCCCTATGCCAGAAGACAGTCTTACCGAGATCGATTCTTTAACTGACTGGAAAATAGTTGAAGAATTACTAGCTGCTCGTTTAAAGTCAAAGAAACAAAGTGAAAAAATTACTCACTTTATTCTAGATGTAGACGGCGTTTTTACTGACGGCTGTATCTACTATGGAACTGAAGGTGAGTTGATGAAAAAATTTGACATGCGTGATGGAATGGGACTAGAAATTTTACGCCAGTATGGAGTAGAAGTGATGGTGATGACCTCAGAAGATTCGCAAATCGTTGCTAGCCGTATGAAAAAGTTAAAAATTGAAGATGTGTTTCTAGGTGTAAAAGATAAATACAGTTTACTCTCTAGAATAGTTACTGACAGGAACTTATCATTCTCCAACATTGCCTACATAGGTGATGATGTTAACGATATGGCAAATATTTGTGCTGCTGGCTGGTCGTTCACACCTGCAAATGCTACACAACCCATAAAAAATCATGCAGATGTTATCTTGCAAAATAATAGTGCCGAAGGAGCCATCCGTGAGGCTACAGAATTTATAATAAAATATAATGGCAGATACAAAGTATAGCGGTACCGACGAGAGTTATAGTTTATTGACCATTAAATTTAATGATAGAAGAATATTTGGACTGGATATTTTGCGATCATTGGCGATTCTTTTTGTTGTTATTGGTCATGGAGGATATCTATTGGAGTCAGAGTATTTTAAATATATTAACTTTTTTATTTTCGATGGTGTCTCTATTTTTTTTGTTTTAAGTGGTTTTTTAATTGGCGTTATATTAATTAAGATCTTAAATAATGATAACCTCTCCACCACACATCTAATGGACTTTTGGTTTAGAAGGTGGATGCGTACGCTTCCAAATTATTTTTTTGTGCTATTTATTTTATTAGCGCTGAATATGTTATTTACTCCCAGATTTGTGATGTCGGATAAAATATATTACATATTCTTTATTCAAAACTTCAGTTCAATTCACCCCAATTTTTTTCCCGAAGCTTGGAGTTTAAGTATAGAAGAATGGTTCTATCTACTAATTCCTACAATTTTGTTTATCAGTGTTTATTATTTGAGATTAAAGATTGGAATCTCGATAATTGTAACAGCAAGTTTGATAATCTTATTTTCTATCTATATGAGGTACATAAGATTTAATGCGGGATTAATTGATGATGAAGAGTCATGGAATTATCTTTTACGTAGTCAGGTGATTACAAGATTAGATAGCTTGCTATTTGGTGTGTTGGGTGCCTTCTTTTATTTATATCGTTTCAAATATTGGAATAAATATAAAGTTGCTTATTTTGGCGTTGGAATTGTTATTTTGATCATGAATAAATTCAATATCCAGCATTATCAACCCTACGGCTTTTATCAAAGCGTTGCACTTTTTTCAACTAATTCTTTTGCTACCTTGCTATTGCTACCTTTTTTGAACTCAGTAAAAACTGGTAAAGGTGTTTTTTATAAAATAATTACTTTGATAAGTTTGATCTCGTACTCTATGTATTTGACTAATCTATCTGTAGTTCAGTACTGGATTCTTGAATCTATTGATTGGGAACTATTAATTTCAAATAGCTATCTTTTAATTGTTTTAAAGTATTTTGCTTATTGGTCATTTACCTTAGGAATATCAATTTTAATGTATAAGTTTATAGAATTACCTTTCTTGAGATTGAGAGATAAAATAATGATTATATGAGTAAATATAAAGCGCCCTATGTTATCGCAGAGATAGGTGGTAATCACAAAGGCGATATGGAGATTGCTAAAGAACTAATTAAAGTAGCGGCTATTTTCTGTAAAGTAGATGCTGTAAAGTTTCAAAAACGTCATAATATTGAGTTATTGACTAAAGAGCAATACGAGGCACCACATCCTAATCCGGTAAACTCATATGGAGATACGTATGGAGCGCACAGAGAATTCTTAGAATTTGATGTACACCAGCATGCAGAATTAAAGGCCTATTGTGAAGAAGTAGGTATCACTTACTCTACCAGCGTTTGGGATCTAACTAGTGCCAAAGAAATAGCAGGTCTAAACCCTGAATTTATTAAAATACCAAGTGCTTGTAATAACCATTATGAGATGCTGGGCTGGTTATGTGAAAATTATAGTGGCGAGATTCACTGTTCTACAGGAATGACGACTAAGGATGAGGTAGAAGAACTCGTAGCGTTTTTTGAAAAGCATCATCGTGCAAAAGATCTTGTACTGTACAACTGTACATCAGGTTATCCAGTGCCATTTCCCGATGTGTGTTTGCTAGACATTACCACCATGATTCAAAAATATGGTGATCGAGTAAAAACAATTGGATTCTCTGGACACCATTTAGGAATTGCTGTAGATGTTGCTGCATATACACTAGGCGCAAATGTGGTAGAGCGTCATTATACACTAGATCGTACCTGGAAAGGAACCGATCACAGTGCCTCATTAGAACCAGCCGGAATGAGAAAACTAGCTCGTGATTTAAAAGCGGTACATCAAGCACTAGACTATAAGGCTACAGATATTTTACCTATTGAGCAAGTGCAACGTGATAAGTTGAAGTATAGGAAGTAGTCGGTGAATCTTTGAGTTGGTGAGCTGTGAGTTCTAAATAATTTTTATTTTAAAACTTAAACTGTACTGTCAATTCGAGCAATTCGATGTACTCCGTATAGCCCTATTGAGAACGATTTAATGTTTCAACAGTTTTCTGATTTAAACTCTACTTCGACAAGCTCAGTATGACAATTTTATAAGATATTTGCTTGTATGGTTAAAAATATCAAATCCAAAGTATTCATCCTCTTCCCAGATGGTGTAGGGCTGCGTAATTTTGCATTCACTCAATTTAAGGAAATCGGTGAGCGGCAAGGCTTTGATATCACCTACTGGAACAACACGGTTTTCTCCTTAGAGAAGGAATTGGGTTATCCAGAATTAAAAATTGAAAGTACGAGGATACATCCTAAAACACCGGTAATCAATCATGCTCGTAAAAGAGTGGAGTTATCGCTTTCGCGAAAGCGGACTAATGATACAGTTTATCCTACTTATAGGTTTCCATTGAAGTGGAATAGTTTAAAGAATATAGCCAAAAGTTCTTTCGTAAAGTTTCATGAAACCTTTAGCGCTACACCAAAAGGCTGGCAAGGTTTGATGGATCAAATGAATGCTGCAGAGCGTTCCACACAACGGTATCAAGAAGTAAAGGCTCAATTAGAGCAACATAAGCCTGACCTTGTTTTTTGTACCACTCAGAGAGCGACACAGGCTATTGCACCTATACTTGCGGCTAAAGATTTGGGAATAAAAACCGCTTGCTGGATTTACAGCTGGGATAACCTGCCTAAAGGAATGACCACCATTGAAACGGACTACTACTTTGTCTGGTCTGAATTGATGAAATCGCAGCTGCTGGAGTATTACCCTAAAACCAGAGAAGAACAAATTTTTGTTACTGGGACGCCTCAATTTGAACCTCATTATGATGCTTCTATATTGCTCACACGGAAGCATTACTGTGAACAGCATGGTCTAGACGAGGATAAGGATTATATCTGTTTTTCTGGAGACGACACGACTACTTCACCATTAGATCATTTGTACCTTAAAGACACTGCTGAGGCTGTTCAAAAATTAAACGATCGTGGATATAACATAGGTATCCTATTCCGTCCCGTTCCCGTAGATCATTCTGATAGGTATCGAGATGTTTTGGATCAATATGATGACATCATTACTACGATTAAACCCTTATGGAAACCTATGGGCGAGCAGTGGAACCAAGTGATGCCTACTAAGGAAGATTTTGCATTACTAGTAAATACGTGCCACCACTGTGAACTGGTGGTTAATATATGTTCCAGTATGGTTTTTGATTTTGTGGCGCACGATAAACCTACTATTTATCCAAATTATGAGCAGCCCGAACTTAAAAAAGGGATACGAGATATAGGGCAAAATTATAAGTATGTTCATTTTAGAACAATGCCCGCTGATGCTGTGGTTTGGGCACACAAAAAGGAAGATATTTGTACAGGTATTCAACAGCTTTTAGAAAAAGTAGTTGATCCCGTACCAGTTTGCAAATCGTGGTATGGCATTATAAACAAACCAGAATCACCTGAAAAAGCTAGTGAGCGTATTTGGGAAGGGATTCAAAAAATTCAATAGAATGCTATTTAATTCTATTGAATTTCTTCTATTTCTACCAGTATGTTTTATAATATACTGGTTTGTAGTGCAAAGAAATCTTAAATTACAGAATGCCTTTATTCTTTTGGCTAGCTATTTTTTTTATGGATGGTGGGATTATCGATTTCTGGCATTAATCGCCTTTAGTACTGTAGTAGATTATTCTATTGCCATAGTAATGGGTAAGACACAATCTGCAAACAGAAAGAAACTACTATTGCTTACTTCACTTGCTATCAATTTAGGGTTGCTAGGATTTTTTAAATACTACGGATTCTTTATTGATTCTTGGGTAGATGCATTTAGTGCTTTAGGTATAGAAATGCATAAAAGTACTCTTAATATTATATTACCAGTAGGTATTTCATTTTACACCTTTCAAACGCTTAGTTACACTATAGACGTTTATAGAAAAAAGCTAGAACCCTCTAAAAACTTTATCAATTTTGCAGCTTATGTTGCGTTTTTTCCACAATTGGTGGCAGGTCCGATAGAACGTGCTACTAATTTATTACCTCAGTTTTCTAAGAAAAGAGTGTTTAAAGAAGAGCTAGCTATTTCAGGTATTCATTTGATTATTTGGGGACTTTTTCAAAAAGTAGTGATTGCTGATAGCTGTGCACCTTACGTAAACAGCATATTTGATAATTATGAGAACATGAACAGTTTGAGTCTCATACTAGGAGCGGTTTATTTTGCTTTTCAGATTTATGGAGATTTTGCTGGTTATTCAAATATAGCGATAGGTACAGCAAGGTTGCTAGGATTTGACTTGATGCGTAACTTTAATTACCCTTATTTCTCTAGAGATATGGCCGAGTTCTGGAGACGCTGGCATATTTCATTGTCTACTTGGTTTAGAGATTATTTATACATACCGCTGGGTGGTTCCAGAGGAAGTAAATGGTTGCAATTAAGAAATGTGATGATTATTTTTCTAGTCAGCGGTTTTTGGCATGGTGCAAATTGGACCTTTGTATTTTGGGGCTTTTTACATGCTTTATTTTTTGTTCCAGTTTTATTATTAAATAGAAATAGGAATCATTTAAATCAAGTAAGTGAGAACCGAATTTTACCTAGCTTGAAAGAATTAGCTCAAATGTTAGTAACCTTTTTGCTAGCATGTGTGGCATGGGTGTTTTTTAGAGCCTCAACTATTAGAGAGGCTTTTGATTACTTGAAACGTACATTTGCTACATCTGGCTTTGATATTCAATATTTAAATATTGAACGTTATAGTATCGAAATGCTTTTGATATTATTTGTATTTATCACCTATGAATGGTTCCATAGAGATAAAGAACACCCATTTTATGGAAAATGGAAATGGCTAAAAATTGCTAGTATTATACTTATGTTGCTTACTTTAGGTGTTTATTCAAATCATCAAGATTTTATATACTTCCAGTTTTAGATGAGTAACTTCTTAAAACATATCATAGCTGTTATTATCATTACGATTGCTAGTGCTTACTTGCTGGAATCTGTTTATACATATGCATTTACTACTGGATTTTCTAGGAATAAAACGCAGTATGTGGTGCAATTAAAAGATACGCACATTGATTATGTTTTTTTAGGCAGTTCTCGAGTTGAAAATCACATAGACTGTGAACTGGTTACTCAATTAACAGGTAAAAGCTGTATTAACTTAGGGCTTCAGGGCAGCAAAACAAATGATTCTGCCGCTTTATTACAGATATTGAAAGACAATAACGTTACCTATGATCAGGTTCTTTTTCAATTAGATTATGCAGTGAACTTTGATTCTTACGCGCCTGCCTTTATTTCTTCTATAGCGCCCTATCAAAATACAAAAATGATAAGTAAAGATTTAAAGAACCAATTAGAAATGCCATCTATTCATCTTCCATTTGTGCGCTATGCAGCTAACGATAAAATGATAGGATTAAGAGAAGTGGTTTTACAGCTTATTCAAAAACCTTCAAAAGTTAATTTTACTAACGGATTTCTAGGTATAGACCGTATAGGAACTGCCATGAAAGGAACTTTACCTCAAACCGTTACTACAACTAATAGAGGTGTTCAAATAATGAAAGAAGTAGCACCTACATCTCTCTTGTTTTACACAGCTCCTTATTGTAAAAGTGCTTCTAATAGGGATGTTTTTATGAAGGAATTACAAAAGATTTACCCAGAAGTTATTAGTTATATAGACCTATTTGATTCCACAGAATCTTATTTTGCAGATTGCGGTCATCTAAATAGAGAAGGAGCAACTGCTTTTACTAAACAACTTACAGCAGATTTATTATTACATCAATCTAAGAACTAATGCACATTGCTTATATCACACCAGAGTATCCACATGAATTGACACGTGCTAGTGGTGGAATGGGGACCAGTATTAAAAACTTAGTTCATGCGATTGTTAACACGGGACATCAAGTAACACTATTTATTTACGGACAAGAAATAAGCCAGGTGTTTGAAGAAAATGGTATTGTTTTTCATCTCATAAAAAAACAAAGTTATCCTTTCCTTGGTTTTTACCGTCATCGCAAATTTATTCAGAATTATATCAACACTCACGCAGTAGCTGTAGATATTCTAGAAGCTCCAGATTGGACTGGAATTACTGCTTTTATGTACCTGAAAAAGCCTCTTGTTATAAGGTTTCATGGAAGTGATACCTATTTCTGTCATCTAGAGAAGAGAACACAGAAGTTTAAAAATAAATGGTTTGAAAAACTAGGCGTTCAAAAAGCAACAGCTTTTATAGCACCTACTACTTATGCTGGTGAAAAAAGCATGGAGCTGTTTCATCTACCTAAAGAAAGGCTATCAATCATTCCATATGGTATTGCGCTAGAAAATTTTGAAAATGACCAGCCAGAAACTTTTGAAACTTATAGAGTCCTTAATATAGGAACATTGATTCGAAAGAAAGGCGTATTCCAGCTTATTGAAATGTTCAACAGGCTGATTGAAATAGAACCTAAAAGCACACTTATTTTTATAGGTGCTGATAGTGGTGACATTCAAACTGGATCAAATTCTACATGGGAATTGATGCAAAATCAAATGACTGAAAAAGCCGCATCTCGAATTACCTACTTGGGTAAAATCCCTTATGAATTAGTTCAAGAACAAATAAAAAGAGCACATGTTTGTGTTTTCCCATCGTTTGCTGAAACCCTAGGAATGGTCACCATTGAATCTATGGCACTACAAAAAGCCGTTGTTAACACCAGTATAGGTTGGGCAAAAGATATAATAGATCATGGTGTTGATGGATTTATGCATCATCCAGATGATGTAGATGCCTATGTAGAAACTATTAAGGAGTTGTTTGACAATAAGCAGTTGGTCCGTTCCATAGGTAAAGCTGGCAGAATGAAAACTGCAGAAAAATTTGATATTTATAAGACCGTACATCAAAATATCGAATTTTATAAACGTATCTGTTCCTTATGATAACTCTTGTTTATCATAACGGTATTGCTATTACTGAGCATTATAGTGGGTTGCCTATTGTTAAGGCTATCTATAAATGTGCTCAAGAGCATCCTGATGATTATCTTTTGATTTATGAAAAAGATACAGATATTGAATCATTTCAAGCACAATTACCAGAATTGAATCACCGTGCTTATTTTATCTCTAATTATAATTCTGTCAGTGAAGACCTAGGATACGTAGAAGATGGACCATTTATTAAAATAAATAAAAATGTTATTTATCCCACGTGGTTAAAAAGTACTGCGATCGTTTGTATTCATTCACAGCTTGTAATTATGACTGAGGACTCGCATTCATCAGAGTCTAATTATTTGTATTGGGTTAATTCCATTGGTAAAACATCGTTATCATTAGGAGTTTTAAATTACCAAATACCTTTTATAGAAGAAAACCAGTGTTTTAATGATAAACAGCTATATAAATTTGTAAGACAGCATTATAAAACTCGATGGCTTTTTATTTTACTACTATGTCATCTATGGTATGAGAAACGTTTTCCTTTATTGGCTTTCATGAATTCCTTTTTTCACTCTGCTATTTTTATTAAGGCAAATGTAAGTAGCTTACAAAATCATGAAATTGAAAAAATAAACGATGATTTTATTTATGATGTAGTGATTCCTACAATGGGTAGATCTAGTTATTTAAAAGATGTTTTAATAGATCTTAATAACCAGACAATGTTACCCAATACGGTAATTATTATTGAGCAAAACGCAGATAGCCTTGCCACTAGCGAGCTTGATTTTATACAAAATGAACAATGGAATTTTAACATTCAACATGAATTTACCCATATCACTGGAGCTTGTCGTGCTCGTAATAGAGCCATAAGTTTGAGCAAATCAAAGTGGATTTTGTTATTTGATGATGATGTTAGAGTTGGCGAAGGCTTTTCAAATCAGATATTTGAGTTTATTCTACATACAAGAGTCAAATGTTTGACCGTTTCTTGTTTACAAAAAGGGGAAAAAGAAAAAAATCATACATTTTTACAATGGCCAGCTTTCGGTTCTGGATGTTCTATAGTTCATAGAGAGGTCATAGAGAAATGCAAATTTGATATGGCTTTAGAACATGGATATGGAGAAGATGTAGATTATGGTATGCAAATACGCAATGCAGGATATGACGTGATTTATGTGCCACATATCAACATGCTTCACCTAAAAGCGCCCGTAGGAGGTTTTAGAAAGCCACATTTTTTTCCATGGCAGGAAGACGCTATTCAGCCCAAGCCTTCACCACAAATTATGTATCATCGTAAGAAGAATTACACAGCTAAACAATTGCTAGGTTACAAATTGACTTTATTTATTAAGTTTTATAAGGATTACTCTATTAAAAATCCGCTGTCGTATTATAAGTATTTCAAAAAGGCATGGAGTAAAAGCATGTATTGGTCTCAAAAATTAGCGAAGGATGCAGAAGTATAAACTAAGCCTAATCATTTGCACTTATATGCGACCTAAACCTTTGACCAGGTTGCTAGAATCTGTGATGATTCAATCTAAAGTGCCAGATGAAATCTTGATTATTGATGGTTCTACAAATGATGATACGGGATCTCGCTTTCGCGAAAGCGGAAACTCTATCATCAAATATCACAAAGTGCCACCAGAACAACGCGGCCTGACCAAGCAGCGTAATTATGGAATAGTACGAGTACAAGAAGATATGGATATCGTAGCTTTCTTAGATGATGACACGATTCTTCACACCAATTATTTTGAGAACCTGATGGACACCTATACTCAATATCCTAAGGCATTAGGTGTAGGCGGCTATATAACTAACGAAGTTTCCTGGGAACCATCCTCTCAAGAAAATGCAGCAGACCTGAATCACTTTTATTATGATGGCTACCGTCGTAAAGAAAGTAGTCGTTATAAACTAAGAAGAAAACTTGGTCTTGCTCAAGAAACGCCACCAGCGGTGTATCCCGAATTTGGACATGGCAGGTCCATAGGTTTTTTGCCACCATCTGGTAAAATATATAAAGTGGATCAATTAATGGGTGGTGTTTCTAGTTTTCCTCTGTCAGTTTTAAAAGAGCATAGATTCTCAGAATATTTTGAAGGTTACGGTCTTTATGAAGATGCCGATTTTACTTTGCGATTATCTCGTATAGGAGATTTATATGTGAATACAATGGCGCAATTAGAGCACCATCACGATGCCTCTGGTAGGCCTAATAAATATTCTTATGGTAAAATGGTAGTGCGCAATGGCTGGTATGTATGGCGAGTCAAACATCCTGAGCCATCATTTAAAAGTAAGCTTAAATGGTATCAAATCACTATTTTGCTAATTGCTATAAGAATTCTCAATATCTTTACCACTAGCGAGCATAAAGAAGCATTTACTGAGAGTTTAGGTAGGATTGCAGGATGTTTGAGTTTAATTGTAAGCAGTCCTAAATTTGATAGGACATAATTTTTATGATGATTAAAAAGATACTTGATTTTCCTTCTAAAATATTTGAACATAGCAGTATACTGGGTTGGTCAGGATTCCAGTTGCTTTTTAAGAGAGGTCTGAGGTCAAAAAAGCTAATAAGAGTCAAGCCGAAAGGTTATCATAATGCAGTTTTTTTAAGACCAAAAACTACTGACATAACGGTCTTTTATCAGGTTTTCTTGGCACAAAGCTATCAAATAAATATTCCTCTTAATCCTAAGATAATTATAGATTGTGGTGCAAATGTAGGCTTGTCTTCTGTGTATTTTGCTAATAGATTTCCTGAAGCACAAGTTGTGGCAGTAGAGCCAGAATCTGATAACTTCAATGTTTTAATAAAAAATATTTCTTCATATAAAAACATTATTCCGATTAACAAAGGTATCTGGAGTCATGAAACAAATTTGAAGATCTCTAATGATCAACTCGGTTCTTGGGGTTTTACCATTGAAGAATCTGATAAGCCAGAAAAAAACACTATTCAAGCCACTTCTTTAAAAACTATTATGGATGCTTGTACAGTGAATTCAATTGATATTCTCAAAATTGATATAGAAGGGTCTGAAAAGGAATTATTTGAAAAAAATGTCGATTTATGGTTACCTTATGTAAAGATATTGATTATCGAACTACATGATGGATTGAAAGCTGGTTCATCAAAATCGGTTATGAAGGCTGTATCAAAATATGATTTTTATCATATTAGAAATAATGAGAACTTGATTTTTTATTTTAACTAGGCCTCATAATAAATAATACGGTAACATTTCCTTTTATGAAATTAGAACTATCTGTTTGGACTCATCATTTAAACCATTTACTGTATTCTTATCACTATTACTGTATAGCAAATAATATAAAATTAAATGTGTTTTTCAATAAATCTATTATGCATAATGGAGCATTGTTGCATGTAGATTCTAAAACCATATTTTTCGATTATAGTGACGACGTAATTTTTTTAGAAAATCCAAGCAAATACAATTTCTATTTTAAAAGATCCTTGAGTATTTATACAGAAATAGAAAATGTTTATCCATTAAATTTTAATATCCCGTTAAGCTATAAAACCATAAGTTTATTACAAAAGCTACAAAAAGAATTTCTATTTCATAAGCATAATAAAGTTGAATTTTACCGAGCTCTAGATGTATTTCACTTAAAATCAAATTCTGCCCACTCGTTGCTAGATGTAAGAAAATTAAGTGAAGATGTTTCTAGAGGAAATGGTGAAGCACTTTATTACACCAGACTCTGGAATCCTAATTCCACTAATGATCCTAAAGAAAAAGAGCGCCGTATCATTCAAAATGAATTTAGGATAAATGCTTGTAGGATTATAAAAAAGACATTTAAAAGTGCTAAAACTGGCCTATATCCAGACTCTTTTTCTGTAAAATGTGCAGCCGATGTTGTTTTAGATCTTAAATCTTGTAAAAAGAGTAATTACTTAAAAACTCTCAAACAATTTAGTATAGGTATTGCAGACGATGGATTGAAGGACACTCCAGGATGGAAAATTGGTGAATATGTATTGCATGGAAAAGCGGTAATTTCAACACCGATTCAAGTGCAGATTGATCAATTTGAAAACGGTAAGAACTATTTAGAACTTTCTGATAGATCTGCTTACTTAGAGTTGCCAGATAGAATACGAGAATTACAACGAGATGATGCTTATTTACAAATGGCAAAGGCTAATCTGGACTGGAGTAAACAATATCTACATCCTAAAAACTATTTCATTAGGATTTTAGAAATTATAAAAAACTAAATACGAATCGAATCTTGAAATTTCTTGTAATCACAGACGCACATTTGATCCAGCAGGATGGCAAGAAGGTAGCCTATGCTCCATATGTAAAGGAGATGGACCTTTGGATGCGTCATGTTGATGAGGTTACTTTTATTTGCCCAGATACTATTAAGGGAACACTATTAGCTCAGGCTTTTCAGAGACAAGATTTTAAACAGATCGGATTACGACGACTAGAATTTCATACGTTCTGGATTGCATTGATTTCTATATTGACGGTTCCTTATCAGTTTTTTGTTTTGTGTTTCGCTTTCGCAAAAGCGGATCACATACACTTAAGATGTCCTGGTAACCTAGCCTTGCTGGCTAGTATCGCACAAATCTTATTTCCTTCCAAAAAGAAAACAGCCAAGTATGCTGGTAATTTTGACCCTAATGCTGCACAACCTATCGCCTACAGGTGGCAAAAAAGAATTCTTTCCAATACATTTTTGACTAAAAATATAGACATACTTGCCTATGGAAAATGGCCAGATCAATCTGAAAATGTTATGTCCTTTTTTACAGCTACCTACAGAAGAAATCAAATAACCGCTCTTTCCATAAGAGACTGGAATGGACCTTTTAAGTCGGTATTTGTAGGAGCTATGGGAGCTAATAAACGACCGTTAGAAATACTTGAGATTATTAAATCACTTACTAAAGATGGTATAGATATTTCTATTGATTATTATGGTGATGGACCGTTAAAAAATGAGATGGCCGTGAAGATTGATGAGTACAACTTGCATGATAAGGTTAGGTTACACGGCAATGTCGATAATAGCATAGTTACAGAAGCTTATAAAAATGCTCATTTCTCTTTTTTGCTTTCTAAGAGTGAAGGCTGGCCCAAGGCCGTTGCCGAAGCTATGTTCTGGGGTTGTGTGCCTGTGGCAAGTGCAGTAAGCTGTGTGCCATGGATGTTGGGTTGTACAAATAAACAGCTGCAGCGGGAAGAGGCTG
>NZ_MAAX01000131.1 GCF_002162835.1 Nonlabens dokdonensis | reverse complement strand
CCTCAAGACCCATGCGACGGCACTCGTCCATGAATTTAGTAACATCTTTGATCTGGTTCATGTTATTAGAAAGCGTAGCTGCCATAAATTCGGCACCATAGTTTGCTTTTAGATAAGCCGTTTGATAAGCAATCCACGCATAACATGTAGAGTGAGATTTATTAAAGGCATAAGAGGCAAATGCTTCCCAGTCCTTCCATACCTTTTCAAGAATAGTGCGATCATGACCGTTACCTTCTCCAGCATCTAGAAATTTAGGTTTCATCTTTTGCAGCGTTGCCATTTGCTTTTTACCCATGGCTTTCCTCAAAACGTCTGCATCACCTTTAGAGAAGTTAGCCAGTTTTTGAGAAAGCAACATCACTTGCTCTTGATATACCGTAATACCATAAGTCTCCTTAAGGTATTCCTCCATGGCGTCTAGATCATAAACGATCTCTTTACGGCCATGTTTACGATCAATAAATTCTGGAATATATTCAAGAGGTCCTGGACGGTACAAAGCGTTCATGGCGATAAGATCAGCAAACTGAGTAGGTTTGAGCTCTCTCATGTATTTTTGCATCCCAACACTTTCATACTGGAAGATAGCAGTAGTTTCTCCACGCTGGAAAAGCTCATAGGTTTTCTCATCGTCTAACGGAATGGATTCTATGTCAAGCTCTATTCCATGGCGTTCTTTAATGATGGCGACCGTATCTTTTATTTGACTTAAGGTTTTTAACCCTAAGAAGTCCATTTTTAATAGACCTGCGCTTTCTACAACTTCGTTATCAAATTGAGTTACATAAAGGTCAGAATTCTTTGCTGTTGCAACAGGAACAAAGTTTGTCAAGTCATCTGGCGTGATAATTACTCCACAAGCATGAACACCAGTGTTTCTCACAGATCCTTCTAGAATACGTGCTTGCTTTAATGTTTCAGCAGTAAGGTCATTTCCTTCGGCGAGTCCTCGCAGTTCTCGCACCATATCTGCATCATCGCCTCTAAATTTGCTGCCTATTTCGTTGTCTTCTAGAGCAAAAATCTTTTTGAGTTTAGCAAAGTCAGGAATCAACTTAGCTACGCGATCTGCATCTTGAAGTGGCAAGTCTAATGCTCGAGCAGTATCTCTAATAGAAGACTTTGCTGCCATTGTTCCATAAGTGATAATTTGTGCCACTTGAGAAGCTCCATATTTTTCAATTACATAATCCATAACCTTATGACGATTTTCATCATCAAAATCAATATCAATATCGGGCATGGATACACGATCTGGATTTAGGAAACGCTCAAAAAGTAAGTCGTAATGAATAGGGTCTACATTTGTAATCCATAAACAATAGGCGACTACACTTCCAGCAGCACTTCCACGTCCAGGACCTACGGCAACATCCATTTCTCGTGCCGCTTTTATAAAGTCCCAAGTAATTAAGAAATATCCAGGATAACCAGTTCTAGCAATCGTGTCCAATTCAAATTCTAATCGTTCTTCGATTTCTGGAGTGATTTCTCCGTAACGTATTTTGGCACCTTCATAGGTAAGGTGTCTTAAATAGTTATTTTCTCCATTTTTAGTTTTTTCTATCGCGTCATTTGCATCTACAAATTCGGCTGGTATATCAAAGGCAGGTAAGAGTACATCTCGTGCCAGTTCATAAGCTTCTATTTTATCAACTACTTCTTGCACATTAAAAATAGCTTCTGGAAGATCTTTAAAAAGCTCTTTCATTTCCAGGTCGCTCTTATAATAATACTCTTGATTAGGTAAACCGTATCGATAACCACGCCCGCGACCTATAGGTGTAGCCTGCTTTTCATTATCCTTTACACAAAGCAAAATGTCATGCGCGTTTGCGTCATCTTTATGGATATAATAGGTGTTGTTAGTAGCAACAATTTTCACCTCATGTTTTCGAGCAAATTGCAGCAATACTTCATTGGCTCTGTTTTCATCCTCTTGGCCATGGCGCATGATCTCGATGTACAAGTCTTCACCAAAATGTTCTTTCCACCACAATAAAGCTTCTTCGGCTTGTTTTTCTCCTAGATTTAGAATCTTAGAAGGTACTTCACCATACATGTTACCAGTGAGTACAATAAGATCTTCTTTGTATTCTTCTACCAGCTTTTTATCAATACGTGGCATGTAGTAAAAACCGTCTGTATAGGCTTTACTGGCCATCTTGGCTAGATTGTGATAACCATTTTTATTTTTGGCTAATATGACGATTTGATAACCATTATCTTTATGAGTGCGGTCGTGCATATCTTCACAAACCTGAAATTCACAGCCTATGATAGGTTTTATAGGGCTACGTTGTGATCCATCTTCAGCATCTACGAGACTAGCATTATATGATTTTACAGCTTTTACAAAATGAAAAGCTCCCATCATATTTGCATGATCTGTCATCGCAACTGCAGGCATGTCGTTTGCTGCTGCCGCATCTACTAGATCTTTTACACTAGCAGTAGATTGAAGAATAGAAAACTGACTGTGTGAATGTAAATGAGCAAATTTTACTTCATTTAACTCATTGAGATTCTCTTTTATTTCTTCTTTGGTAATCTCAGGAGCTGCTTCGGTTTTAAGTTTTTCAGATGCTTTTTTAAGATTGACATGCGGTATTCCTACCGGTTGGATAGTGGTAGGGTTGCTTTCGCGAAAGCGAGAAAAATAACCATCTTCTACTCCTAATTGAGCCAGTGAGTATTGCTCCTTTCTAATAAGTTCTAGGAAACATCTAGTCGTTGCTTCAACATCTGCAGTGGCATTATGCGCCTCGCCAAAAGGTTGCTGAAATAAAAACTCATGCAACTCTGTAAGTGTAGGAAGTTTGAACTTTCCATAGCGACCACCAGGGATTTTACAAAGATTTGCTGTGTGCTCTGTACAAGTGTCTAGAACAGGTAGCTCTTGAAGATCATTACCTATTTGAGTGCGTTCAAACTCGGCTCCTGTAACGTTGAGGTCAAATTTTAAGTTTTGACCTACTACAAATTTTGTTTTACTCAACGCAATGTTGAATTTAGCCAGCATTTCTTCTAGAGGGATCCCATCTTTTTGAGCCAATGCTGTAGAAATACCATGTATGCGCTCTGCATCATAAGGAATGTCAAAACCGTCTGGCTGGATTAAATAATCTTGTGCCTCGATAAGATTTCCCATAGCATCATGCAATTGCCATGCAATTTG
>NZ_MAAX01000083.1 GCF_002162835.1 Nonlabens dokdonensis | reverse complement strand
TTGGGAACTTTAATTGCAGTCGGACCATTTTCAATCGACGCCTACTTGCCAGCTTTCAAACAAATCGCAGGAGATTTTAAAGTAGATACCAGTGCGATAGGTTTAACGCTTACCACTTACTTTATTGGTATAGGTCTTGGTCAATTAGCTTATGGTCCTTTAATGGATCGTTTTGGAAGAAGAAGACCACTTATTTTTGGGCTTGTCTTATATATACTGACTAGTATTATGAGCGCTTATGCGTGGGATGTTACATCCCTTGCAACGTTAAGGTTTTTTACTTCTTTAGGTGCTTGTGCAGGAATGGTAGCGAGTAAAGCGATAGTTAGAGACCTTTTTGATGAAGAAAAAGTTGCCGATGTACTTTCAACTTTAATGCTTATCATGGGAATTGCACCTATAATTGCACCTAGTATAGGAGGATTTATCATCCAGCACTATCATTGGGAAATGATTTTCTTCGGTTTAGCAGGTTTTGCAACGTTAATGTTATTTAATGTAGTTTTTATTTTACCAGAAAGTTCTAAACCTAACCGAGCGACGAGTTTGCATCCTATTCCTGTTTTAAAAGAATATCTGGGTATTTACAAACAACGTGATTTCTTTGTCTTTTCTACAGCAAGAGGTTTTGTGATAGGGTTGTTATTGGGTTATGTTGCGGCAGCACCATTTATATTTATGGATTTCTTTGATAAAAGTCAGGAGAGCTTTGCCTATATATTTGGTAGTAATGCAGCTGGTCTTATAGCAGGAAGTCAGTTCAACCGTCTTGCATTATCGCGTTTTACAACTTTTCAAATTACCTATGTAGTAAGTTTATTATTGGTTTTAATCACTGGTTTTGGATTTGTTTATGTCTCTTATTTTACTCCTACTTTTTGGGTAGTTTACCCTACGTTATTTCTTATGATGACTTGTATAGGTTTCCAAAACCCAAACGTGACCGCACTAGCATTGAATCCGTTTACAAAACGTGCTGGTAGTGCAAGTGCATTTGTAGGAGCTGTAAGTATGATTTTTGGTTCTATCGCCAGCTGGTATGTTTCTAAGTATGTAACGGTTTCTTTGTTTCCGTTGTTTTTAATGTTGTCGGTCAGTGCATTTTTAGCTCACATTGCCGTAGAATACTTTAGAATCAATTATGCTCAAGGTTATGCTTTTGCAAAAGCCTATTTGAAGCATCCTTATAAGTCTAAGAAAAGAGAAGAGCAGTTGTCTGATGTTTAGTTTTTAAATTTATAAAAGGATTTTTATGGTTCCGCTTTCGCGAAAGCGGTATAAATACCATCTCATTTGATAACAAAAGTTTTCAATATTTTACCATCTACTCAAAAAGAAAACGCCCCATGATCTTTAAACATGAGGCGCTTTTCAACTAACCAACCAAAATATCTTATCTACTTACGGTACCAGTAGGGAATGATGCAGTAACATTGTTATTAAATGACTGAGAATTTGGAGCAGTATCAGGCCCTGCGATAGACGCTAAAGGTTTTAATGTAAAAGGAGCTGGAGAGTTATCTGGAACTGGTTCTACAGTGATAACCACATTACGACCTACTACACTGAATGGTAGAGATTCTCCTGCTGGCAGATTGTTAAAAAAGTCTTCTCCAGGTACTGGTGGTCCAGCATTGTTTTGTGTTCCTGAAAAACCATTTCCAGAGTCACGAGAAGAAAAGTCACTAAATGTTCCTGTAGAAAGTGGCCCTGCGTCTCCTATAACCCAACCTTCATAGATCCATCCTGCAGGTAATGTAGGTAAATTAAAATCGGCAGAAGGTGGCATTCCTGGAAGACCAAACCATACACCATTTGTGTCATTCCCGTTATTCATTCCTGTTTCATCAGTAGGAGTTCTCAAAAAGTAACTACCACTAGCTGTTGTAAAGTCACCTGGTGCAGGCCCAAAATCAGTAGTCAAAGTTGCTGTGTCATTTGAAAATGCTCCTGCGATATACTTAGAGTCTGCTGGCGCAGGATCTGGATCTGGGCTAGGTTCAATAGTTAGGATAAATGCTGTTCCTGCGTTTAAAGTTGCTGCGTCCATTGGGAATACAGTTTGGCTTAATGCTCCAGAGCTATTTACAGTAAAGACTCCTGTGGTAATAGGTGAGCCATTTACCATGACCCAGCCTTCATAGGCATATCCACTGCCAAGATCTTCTAATCCATTTATATTAAGAGTTAAGTTTTTTGTTTGTGACGGCATTAAAGCATCATCGTCATTAGAGCATCCAGCAAGAGTAAGTATTGCTAAGGTTGCGATTGATAAGTAAGTTTTCATGATTATTGTTTTAATTTTACAATACAAACTAACCTTTATGTTATCGCAGTCCTATAACGAATCGATCAACTTTTTGAATCAAATCGTGACGCTTTTGTGATATGCTTTAATTTGATTTGGTTTATGGAAAATAGAATACTTATAGTAGAGGATGATTTAGAGATTGTTGATTTACTCAATATTCACATGAGAGACCTTAATGCAATTGTTGATAGTGTTCATGATGGTCGCTCAGGTCTAGAAAAAGCGCTGGAAACGGATTATGATTTGATTTTATTAGATCTGTCTATACCTATTATAAATGGGATAGAGGTTTGCAAAGAATTGAGAAAAACTAAAGATACTCCTATAATTATGGTGACCGCAAAAAGTGAAGAGATAGACAAAGTTCTAGGTCTGGAAATAGGAGCTGATGATTATATAACTAAACCATTTTCAGTTAGAGAATTAAAGGCGAGGGCAAAAGCAGTTATGCGACGCAGTGAAAAGGCTGCTGCTAATGCTACTAATCAATCAGAAATGGATTTTGGCGATTTGAAAGTAAATGTAGAAATGCGCCGAGTTACTTTAAATGACCGTAAGGTAGAACTATCGCCTAAAGAGTTTGATCTTTTAGTGTTACTGGCGAGTCATCCCGGAAGAAGTTACAGTAGATCAGAATTGTTAGATGTCATTTGGGGTTATAATTTCTCTGGTTATGAACATACTGTCAATTCTCATGTTAATAGATTGCGGGCAAAGATAGAGCCCGATATGTCACACCCCATTTATATTCTCACTACTTGGGGAATAGGTTATAGGTTTAATGAGGAGATTTAGTATGAAAAAGCAATCGACCTTAACACCTAAATTAGTCTTTAGACTATGGTTTGCACTGAGTCTTCTTATAATAGGAATGGCAGTTTGCTATATTTTAATAACTAACTATTATTCTAATCAGCATCATCTTGCAACACAACAAGAGATTA
>NZ_MAAX01000048.1 GCF_002162835.1 Nonlabens dokdonensis | reverse complement strand
ATGTGTGTAGATTTGACCCAAATTTCAGGACCAAATAAGTAGAATAAGATAGCTTTTCCTAACATATAATGTTCTAACACAAGTTCTTACTTTTAGCTAACAAAAAACCCTTAACTAGCTATCAATCAGCTTGCTAAGGGATTTTAAGAGTTGTCCCACAAGGACTCGAACCTTGAATGACGGTACCAAAAACCGGAGTGTTACCATTACACCATGGGACAATTTTGGGATGCAAATTTATAACAATTCTCAATTTCAGCAAATAAAAAACAAGAAAATTTAAAAAATTCTATCTATTATTTCAAAAACCTCTCATACACCTTCCTATATCATGCGTTAACATTGATTAACCTAGTATAAAACAGCTCCAGATATACGACCTGTTTCTATTTTACGTTTATGTGGTGATTAAGTTCAATAAATCTTATTTTCGCCAGAGTTAAGGACTATTATGAAATTAAACTACGCACAATTAAATAAAATTATAGGCTGGGCTGTTTTTGCCATTGCCCTTTTCATATTTTGGAGCACAGTAGAGCCTACAGTGAGCTACTGGGATGCAGGAGAATACATTGCTACCTCATCAAAGTTAGAAGTAGGACATCCGCCAGGAGCACCTTTGTACCAGATGATGGGTGCAGCATTCTCCATTTTTGCAATGGACGCTACCGACATTGCTTACACAGTAAATTTACTCGCGGTGTTCTCTAGTGCGTTTACCATATTATTTATGTTCTGGTCGCTTACCTTGTTACTTAAAAGGCATTTATTAAAAGACAGAGCAAACGATGTCATGATTTTAGGAGCAGCGGCAATTGGATCATTGGCTTATGCGGTGACCGATAGCTTCTGGTTCAATGCAGTGGAAGCCGAGGTTTATGCACCTGCAGCGCTACTTATGAGTGCCATGTTTTACATAGGTCTTCTTTGGGAACGTGATATGTTTTTACCACGTGGCAATCGCTGGTTAATTCTTATCTCTTTTATTGTAGGACTTTCTTTTGGAATACACTTCATGGGAATTTTGACGATTCCAGCTATAGGTTTGCTATGGTATTTTAAGCATTATAAAAGCATTACACCGTTTAACTTTATAGTTGCAAATATTGCTGTTGTTGCCGTTTTACTTTTTGTATTTAAACTTCTACTGCCTTACACCTTAAGTATCTTTGGTTACTTAGAAGTATTTTTTGTAAATGACATAGGATTACCTTTCAATTCAGGTACTATAATCGCACTGTTGTTAGTCGTTGGGTTGTTTGTTTTTTTGATCTCGCTTTCGCGAAAGCGTAACCTGCCACTATTAAACACGATTACTTTATGCATCATGTTTGTTCTGGTAGGATTTTCTTCTTGGACCATGCTACCTATAAGAGCAAATGCTGGAACACCTATTAATGAAAACAGACCAGAAGACGCAAGAGCTCTTCTAGCTTATTACAATCGTGAGCAATATCCATCGCCAGGATTGTTTTACGGAGAGTCGTTTACAGACATGTACGCTGGTTACAATCCAGACGATCCAGATACTGAAGATAATGAAGCTTTTAAAGATGAAAAGCCGAAATATGAAAAAGACTATAAATTAGGTAAGTATGTTATTGTAAATAATTATAAAGATGCTATTCCTAATACTAATGACCGTCACAAAGGGTTTTTCCCTCGTATGACAGATCCTTCTCGCGCTTCAAATTATATAGATTTTATGGGCGGCTTGGACTATACCATAAAGCCTGGATTTGAAAATAATCAAGAATTACTTTCTGTTCTTGATGATTATGAACGAAGGTTACAGCGAGGTACTATTGATAGTGAAGAATATGTAGAAGTATTAGTTTCCTTAAGAGAAGCAGTAGACATTGAAAAGCCTAGCTTCCTTGACAATTTTCAATACATGACTAACTATCAAATAAGTTACATGTACATGCGCTATTTCATGTGGAATTTTGCGGGAAGACAAAATGATGTGCAAGGAGAATGGGATTCTTATGATGGCAACTGGATAAGCGGTATTAAGTTTATAGATGAATGGCGATTAGGCACTCAAGATGAGTTAAGCGACGATATGCTTGAGAACAAAGGAAGAAATACTTATTTCTTTCTACCTCTTATTCTAGGAATTCTAGGAGCTGTTTTTCACGCCCGAAAAGATGCAAAATCATTTTACGTCACTTTAATTCTATTTTTATTTACTGGACTTGCAATTATCTTTTACCTAAATCAGTCCATGTTTCAAGTACGGGAACGCGATTATGCCTATGTAGGTTCGTTCTTAGTTTTCAGCATGTGGATAGGAATGGGCGTTTATGCCGTTTATGATATGCTACGAGATGCAATGAAGTCTAAAATGGCTCAGATAATTTCTCTAACAGCTTGTTTTGCAGCTGCACCTTTACTTATGGGTTATCAAAACTGGGATGACCACGATAGATCTGATAAATACACCGCACTTGCAAGTGCAAAGAAATACCTTGATAGTTGCTTACCTAATGCACTGATATTTACCATAGGAGATAATGATACATTTCCTTTATGGTATGCTCAAGAGGTAGAAGGTTACCGTACAGATGTACGTATCGTATGTACTTCTTTACTAAGTACTGACTGGTACATGGATGACATGAAAAAGAAAGCGTGGGATAGCGAGCCTGTTCCATCTACACTACCACATAGCAAATATAAATATGGTACAAGAGATGTGCTATACTATGCAGATGAAGAACTGATCCAGCAACGCATGGCAGAGTTGAATCAAAATTCTAAACTCGTGTTACCTGATACCATGAAACTGGATCAATGGATGGATTGGGTAGCAAGTGATAAAATGCTTACACAAGTGCAGATGAGAAACGAACATTACGAACACACTTTTCCTTCTCAATTTATTTCCATTCCAGTAAACAAAGAAGCTGTTCTTAAAAATGGTGTAGTACCACAAAAAGATGCCGATAAAATTGTTGATGAAATAGTCATAAACATTAACAGTAATGCAGTTTATAAAAACAGACTGTTTATGCTAGACATTATTAATGCAAACAACTGGGAACGTCCTATTTATTTCTCTGGTGGTGCTTTTGGTGATGATGATTACATCTGGATGAAAGATTATTTGCAATTAGATGGTTGCGCTTATCGCTTAATACCTATTAAATCGCTACCTGAAGATCCTCGGGATCCATTTGATATGGGTAGAGTAGATCCTGATTATGCTTATAAGGTGATAAAAAATTGGGATTGGGGTAACGGCGGCTCACCAGATATTTATCATGATGTGGAGACTAGAAGAAATAGTGTTGGCTATCGCAGTAATGTTACCAGAGCTGCAGAAGCTTTAATGAAAGACGGACAATTTGCTAAAGCCGAAGAACTATTAGATATAGGTATGAAACACATGCCTTTAGAACACTACGGCAACTACAGCATGTTAGAACCTTTTGTTTCTGGATATTACGAACTAGATAAAATAGATAAGGCAAGAAAATTACTTGATGGTATTATTCTCAAATATCAAGATGAGCTGGATCATTATAACGCACTTACATTGCAAGAGCAAGAGAATAACTATTCTCGTATACAGCAAGCTTTAGTTAGATACAACTCCATTGCTGAAGTACCTCTGTATTATAACGATCAAGAGATGATTGATAAACATGTAGACGCTTATAATGCATA
The DNA here is from genome assembly GCF_002162835.1 of Nonlabens dokdonensis. Lineage (GTDB taxonomy): Bacteria > Bacteroidota > Bacteroidia > Flavobacteriales > Flavobacteriaceae > Nonlabens > Nonlabens dokdonensis_B. Next base: position 27,238 of record NZ_MAAX01000048.1, on the reverse strand, counting down.
TTTTGAACCCTTTGTACGTTATTTAAATGAAGCTTACTATATTAAAAAAGACAGCGATATAGATCCAGAAATGTATCCAGATTCATTACAAGAAATGGAATTGCGAGATTTATTAGACAACGCTGTAGATAACGTAACAACCGCACGTGAAGAATTGCCTATCGATACGTTAAGTGAAGATTAAAACCTATCCAGATCGTATTTCAGATTGGTTTTCTGATCGATTTTCTAGCTATTACTGGCATGGCAATCGTGAAGAAAAAAAGGTATACATAACATTTGACGATGGACCTACGCCTATTGTCACTGATTTTGTTCTTAAAGAACTGACTAAGTTTGATTTCAAAGCAACTTTCTTTTGTATAGGAGATAAGATTGAACAATTTCCGAAAATCTATAAGCAGCTTCTAGAACAAGGTCATGCCACAGGAAATCATACACAACATCATTTAAATGCATGGAAAACCTCGCATGGGAAATACATAAAAGATGTAGAGACATGTTCACAACAGGTTAATTCACGATTATTCAGACCACCGTACGGTCGCATTACTGGCAGCTTGACGACATCACTAGTTAATAATGGCTATAAAATAGTGCTTTGGGACCTACTTTCAGGAGATTTTGATCAACGTAGAACAGCAGCTTCTTGCCTAGAGAATTTAAAGAAAAACACACGCAACGGTAGTGTCATCGTTTTTCACGACAGTGAGAAAAGCTATGATAAGCTTCAAAAAATACTACCTCAATATCTAGAATTTTTAAAAGATCAAGGCTGGAAAAGTGAATCGATAGCAATGGATTAATAAAACTGCTGGATGTGATGAATAAGTGTATTATCATCTTGCACACCACTTTGTCTCCATTTCATTTCGCCATTTTTATAAATAATAAAAGTAGGAACGCCTTTGATGCGTAGTGCTTCTGAAAGTTCTGGATTTTTTTCTATGTCTATTTTAATGACTTTGGCCTTATCACCTAGAGCCGCAGCTACATTGCGCAACACGGCATTCATTGCCTCTGTATCTTCATTCCAGTTAGTAAAAAAATTAAACAACACTGGAACATTTGCACTTATAAGCTCACCGAACTTTGACATAATAACAAATTAAGTTATAATCAAATGTAAGCAAAAACCTCAATACTAGCAATTATGCTAGTTTACGCGGGCTTTTCCTTAAAGTGATTACAGTTATCTCAGGCCATATTCCAGCTCTACCAGAATAGCCTAAAAAACCAAAACCTCTATTTACATTTAAAAATTGCTCTGCTTCTTTATAAATCCCAGCCCACTTTTTATAGACAAACCATGCAGGACTTAATTTTATAAAGCCAGGAATCTCAATACCGAATTGCATTCCATGCGTATGACCACTTAAGGTTAAATGATATTTCTTTTCATCATCCTTTACCTGCAAATCCCAATGCGTAGGATCATGACTTAAAAGAACTTTAAACTCTTCATTAGTTAATCCAGCAGAAGCTTTTTCAAGATCTCCATATTTAGGAAAGCGACCACCACCCCAATTTTGAACTCCTACTATACTTATAGAATCAGATTTACGAGTAATTCTTTCATTCTCATCCATTAACAATCTCCAGCCCATATCCTCCTGGATTTTATAAAGCTGTTCCATGTTTGCGGCTTTTGCCTCTTTAGAATCCCATTGTGCATAATCACCATAATCGTGATTTCCCAATACAGAATAAACACCATCTGGCGCGTTTAAAGAACCAAATATTTCTTCCCAGCCTTCCATTTCACTCGCCACATTGTTTACTAAGTCGCCAGTAAATAATATCAAGTCACTTTGTTGCTTATTAGCTAGATCGATGGCATATTTCACCTCTTCTTTATCATCAAAGCTTCCCACATGAATATCACTTAACTGTGTGATTTTATAACCGTCAAAAGCCTCTGGCAAATCGTCAAAACTTAGTTCATACTCACGTATTTGATAATCATATTTACCTCTCCACGCTCCGTATAGTATTGCTCCAAAAGGCAAAGCAGCTACTGCAAGACCTACTTTGGCAATAAAATCTCTTCTTCCTTGAAAAAAAGATTGATCTGGTTCTCGCTTTCGCGAAAGCGAGTTAACAACACCTTCAACAAAACGATAAATATCCTCTCCTAGCATGAAAAGGATAAAAATAGATTTTGCCGCTAGAAAGGATAATAATAACGTGACAGATAAGTCTCTAGCTCCAGAAACTACAGCTCTATTAGGATATAAATAAAATTGTAAAAAGACATTTGCAACCACTAGAATACTGATGCCTAAATAAACCCATTTCCACCAGTGGCCTTTAGAAAGTGTTCTTATTAATTGAAAAGAATACACTTCTAGCAGTAAAATAAAAACTATAAATAGAAACAATCGCATCGCGCGAAACTATACTATAATTAGTCATCAAACTGTTGATAGATTGTTAAACTAAAATAGTTGTGCAAACATTCTACTATCTTGCCGTGCCTAAGAAAAAAACCTTCCTATATCTAACTCTTTTAAAAACCTAAATGGCGCAAAATTATCCTTATGCATCACTGAGATATCCTGAGTTTAGAATATTTTTAAGCATGCGTTTCTTACTAGTTTTTGGCTGGTCCATGCAATTCATAGTAATTGAATGGCAAGTTTATGAGTTGACGAAGGATGCCCTATCGATGGGAATCATTGGGTTAATGGAGTTCATTCCCGCATTTTGCATGGCTTTATTTGCTGGTCATATCGTGGACCAAAGAGAAAAGCGCAATTTACTCGCATTCTGTATAGGTGCATTTTCATTGATCAGTCTAGGGTTATTTTTATTAACATGGCCAGAGATCGTGAAAAATTGGTCTACAAATACGATTTTGTATTGCATTTATGCACTAGTATTTTTTGGTGGTATATTGAGATCGTTCTTCGGTCCTATTCTTTTTTCTTTAATTGCTTTACTCGTTCCTAAAAAAGCATATCCTAATGCAGCAACGTGGAGCAGTAGCGCATGGCAAATAGCTTCAGTCGTTGGACTTGCCTTCTCCGGATTTGCGATAAGCTGGTTTGGTGTACACTGGTCCTTATGCATCGTTTTTAGTATGGTTTCTCTCGCCTTTATTACGGTATTTTTTATATCAAAAAAGCCTATACATAACACAAAAATTAATGAGCCTATTCTCCAAAGTTTAAAAGAAGGTTTAAGCTTTGTATTTCATACTAAAGCGATTTTAGGAGCTTTAACACTGGACATGATTTCCGTTTTATTCGGTGGCGCAGTGATGTTGCTACCTATTTTTGCAAAAGAAATTTTAGATGTAGGTAGTGAAGGTTTTGGTATCCTACGTGCCGCACCATCTGTAGGAGCGATTTTGACGATGATTGCGACAGCTTACCTTCCTGTAAGTAAAAATGCTGGGGTGAAATTACTTGTCGCCGTATTTGGCTTTGGGATTTGTATCATTGTTTTCGGTCTTTCTACTTCGTTTTGGATATCTGTAGTAGCGCTGTTTTTTAGTGGTGTTACTGATGGTGTTTCTATGGTCATACGCCAGACCATTCTTCAACTTAAAACGCCAGACCACATGCGCGGCCGTGTTGCCTCAGTAAATTCCATGTTTGTAGGCTCTTCTAATGAGCTGGGTGGTTTTGAAAGTGGTGTTACCGCAAAACTGATGGGAACAGTTACTGCAGTGGTTTTTGGTGGTACCATGACATTAATCACAGTTATCACAACGGCTTTAGTGTCACCTACCTTTAGAAAACTAGATTTACGGAAGGACTTTGATGACAATAGAGACGATTAAACTTTTTACCATTCCGCTTTCGCGAAAGCGGAACACTGATCCAACTATTATTATTTAAAAAGTAATTTACTATCGATATTTTGTGTATAAAATGTCATAATTGACACTGATATGAACCTTTTTCCTAGGTTCATTTTTTATCTTTAGCATCCTTAAAATTTTACGATGACTAACGACGGTACTGACGATAAAAGATTATTCCTCCTAGATGCTTATGCCTTGATTTTTAGAGGTTATTATGCATTGATTAAGAACCCAAGAATTAATAGCGCCGGCATGGATACGAGTGCGATTATGGGTTTTACTAATTCACTTTTTGACGTGATAAGACGTGAGAAACCAGAATATCTAGCCGTTGCATTTGATAAAGAAGGAAGTAAAGAACGTGTAGAAATGTATGCCGATTATAAGGCAAATCGTGATGAGACTCCTGAAGCGATAAAAATTGCAGTACCGTATATTCAAAAAATCCTTAAAGCCATGCATATTCCTATCGTAGAAGAAGCAGGAATCGAGGCAGATGACTTGATAGGAACGCTAGCAAAACAGGCCGAAAAAGAAGGTTTTACCACTTACATGGTTACACCAGATAAAGATTATGCGCAGTTAGTGTCAGAGAATATCTTTATGTATAAACCTGCCCGTATGGGTAATGGCATCGAGATCTGGGGAATTCCTGAGGTGCAAAAGAAATTTGAAGTAGAACGACCTGAGCAAGTTATCGATTACCTAGGAATGATGGGTGATGCCAGTGATAATATTCCTGGACTACCTGGTGTAGGAGATAAAACCGCTAAGAAATTTATCGCCGCTTATGGGTCGATGGAAGGCTTATTAGAAAACACTGATAAGCTTAAAGGTAAAATGAAAGAAAAGGTCATCGCAAATGCCGAATTAGGTCTTCTTTCTAAAAAACTAGCTACTATTAGACTGGATTGCCCAGTGACTTTCAAAGCAGAAAAATACACCTTAGACGATCCAAATGTAGAGGCTGTACATGAGATTTTTGATGAGCTAGAATTCCGTCGTGCTAAGGAGACACTTGCAAAGATTTTCTCAAAAGAGATTGCTCCAGCAAGCTCTTCAAATTCGAGTTCAAATTCAAATTCTGATGCAGGAGCTGGTCAGTTTTCTCTTTTTGACGCTCCAGGATCTGGAACTGCTGCTGAGGCTTCGACTACAGGAAGACAAACACTTGCTACCAGCGACCATTTATACCAACTCGTTCAAGAAGGAATGGGAACTAAATTGTTCTTACAATCGTTGATGCAACAATCCAGCGTTTGCTTTGATACAGAAACTACTGGACTTGATCCACTAACAGCAGAGCTGGTGGGAATCGCATTCTCTTGGGAAAAAGGAAAAGGTTTTTATCTACCTATTCCTGAAGATCGTGATGCTGCTCAAGATGTGGTTAATGAACTTAAACCGTTTTTTGAAAGTGAAACCATTGAGAAAGTAGGGCAAAATCTCAAATACGACATCAAAGTACTAGATAAATATGAAGTAGATGTAAAAGGACCGATGTTTGATACCATGCTGGCACATTACCTTATCAATCCAGACATGCGTCACAATATGGACGTACTAGCCGAAACCTATCTGAACTACACTCCTCAATCCATTGTGGAGCTTATCGGTAAGAAAGGTAAGAATCAAAAATCAATGCGCGATGTTGAGCTAGAAAAGCAAAAAGAATATGCGGTTGAGGATGCTGACATTACTTTTCAGCTTAAAGAAAAATTTGTGCCAGAGCTTGCTAGCGCAGGAACTGATAAGTTATTTCACGATATAGAAATGCCACTACTCGATGTGCTGGCTGCGATGGAAATAGAAGGTGTTAATCTAGATGATGAATTTTTAAGTTCGCTTTCGCGAAAGCTGAACGAAGACATAGAACGTCTAGAAAAAGATATTTATGAAGCTGCAGGAGAAGAGTTTAATATAGGCTCGCCGAAGCAATTGGGAGAAATATTGTTTGGTAAAATGAAGCTGGTAGACAAACCTAAAAAGACAAAAACGGGACAGTATTCTACTGCCGAAGATGTGCTTAGTTACCTCGCCAAAGACCATCAAATTATTGCCGATGTACTGGAATATCGTGGTCTTGCTAAATTGAAATCTACGTATGTAGATGCGTTGCCAAGTCAGGTCAATCCTGCTACGCATCGCATCCATACCAATTATATGCAAACGGTTGCAGCAACAGGAAGGTTGAGTTCTACAGATCCTAATTTGCAAAACATTCCTATACGTACCGAGCGTGGCCGTCAAGTGCGCAAAGCATTTGTACCAAGAGATGAAAACTACACACTCGTCGCTGCCGATTATTCTCAGATTGAGTTGCGTATTATCGCTGCTTTAAGCGAAGAAGAAAACATGATCGCTGCCTTTCAAAGTGGTGAAGACATTCATGCTTCTACCGCTGCAAAAGTATTTAATGTAGCTATAGAAGATGTCACTAGAGAACAGCGTAGCAATGCCAAAACGGTGAATTTTGGAATTATTTATGGTGTCAGTGCTTTTGGATTAAGTAATCAAACCGATCTAGACCGTAGCGAGGCAAAAGAATTGATCGACACTTACTATGCTACTTATCCTAAGTTGAAAGCATATATGCAAGAACAAGTTGATTTTGCTAGAGAAAACGGTTATGTAGAAACGGTCCTAGGAAGACGTCGTTATTTAAAAGATATCAATAGTTCTAATGCCGTTGTGCGAGGCGCAGCCGAGCGTAATGCAGTAAACGCTCCTATTCAAGGTAGCGCTGCAGATATTATTAAAATCGCGATGATTAATATTCACAAGAAGTTTGAAGAACTGAATTGCAAGTCTAAAATGTTACTGCAAGTACATGATGAATTGGTTTTTGACATTCATAACGATGAGTTAGAAGACATGAAAAAACTCATTCAGGACGAGATGCAAAATGCTTATAAAATGACAGTGCCACTAGATGTGGAAGTTGGTGTTGGGATGAATTGGTTAGAGGCGCATTAGGTTTCCGCGTAGGCGGAAATCTGCTGATTTATAAAAACCTTTTGAAAATTACAGCAAACATCTCGAACTGATTTAGACAATGCTTAAAAATCGTTTCTAGTTAATCATAATAATGAATTTTATAAGCTAATGATATTCTCTCACCATCAGGATAAATCAATCTTGAATCAATAAAATAAAATGAGTTATTCTTATTGTCTTTTCTAACATAATAGGTGACAACTCTTTCTTTATCCTTTCTTTTAATTAGTCTTCTGCCCAAAACCATATCATCTAGTGCCAAAATAGAAATAAAAATATGCTCTGCATTTTTTACATCAAGGTCGTATTGCCTTAAGTCATAATAATTCCATCCATTTTTTTTAACCTGTAAAGTATCTTTTATGAATCGAACCGATTGATTTAGATATAGAGTATCCTTTTGATTATTTAGAGATATAGTTAATTCTATATTTTTATTTTTAGACTCTACCCTTCTACCTCCTACGTCAGAGTGGTACTTTCCTTTTGGAAAATATAGTTCAATACCTTTAATCGTTTTATTTTTCAAATTCTCTGTAGGTATTGAAATGCTTTCCCTACAAAAACTGCAAAGTCCATCTACTTTTCTGCCTTTATCTTTTTTTATGAATATTTCTGGACTTTTCAAAACTATGCTCTCTAATTCCATGGCTTCTTCAATAAAATAAGTCTTTTCTTTAATCCTCTTTAGATCTAAAACATTTTTATAGAAGGAATGAGTAATAAAAATGGAATCTGATTGAAGAACTACCGATTTATCAATAATAATTTTTCCAGCTTTAGACTTTAAGACTTTTGCTTTATCATTTTTATAACTAACAACTTCAAAGTTTTCAATTTTATTCTCGCCTTGAATTAAATCAAACTGGATTTCTTGCGCTTGCAAACTTACTGGTATAATAAAAACAGCCAAAATAAATATTTTGGCTGTTGGATATAAATTTAAATACTTAACGATCATATCTCCCTTTTCAATAACGCCTAAATAATCATTTTCTTGAATTAGATTTTCAATAGATAAGTTGGATAATAATTTCACGGCAGTAATATTTCTCTAAATGTAGGATATAAACTACTGGTGTTCAATTGTAGTTATTAACAAGTAATAGAAAATTAAGAAATGTGGCGACCAAAGTAGATGCCTATTTCCAAACTCAAAGCTTGAGCTATTTTAAATAAAAGAAATTACCCCTTAAAACTAGCAACAGTAGCATATTGCGGATATCTAATATCTAAATGAGTGAAAAGAACTGGAATGTTATATAACCACGGTTTAATCGATTTACTTTTATTGATTCCTTCATGTTGAAGCACCGTATAACCTAAATCTTCATACATTCTTTGAATGCTCTTTCCCGTAAACCATCTTAAATGGGTTTTGTCCATCACTCCATGGTCGTTGTAAATCCAGTCTTTTTTAAATAACAAACGCATGAAGGTATTGTGATAACGTATGTTAGGGATGGAACTAATAAGTATCCCTTTATTAGTAAGTTTTTTTTTGAGTTTAGTTAGTACCATTTCAGGATCTACTAAATGTTCTAGAACATCATTACAATAGATGACATCAAAATAATGATCAGGAAGCTCATCTAAGTAATCTTCACATGGACCTGAAAAAACTTTATCCAGTTTTGTAGCTGCAACTTGAGCTTCTTTATCCATATACTCAATTCCCCAAGTTTCTGCATTGGTTTTATGTTTTAAAGCTTCAGCAAAAGCACCAGCACCACAACCTATGTCTATAATGGTTTTAGGGTTATTAGGAAGATAAGCAAGCATTTCTTGCCTTACGTTATTATAATACTTTGCAGACTTGTTATTGTAATCCAATGGTTAGTGGTGTTGTAATTAAAACAAATGCCCAAGATAAGGAATTTTCCACCTGAAATTAGGATACGTCTAGTTGTCTAAATACAAAATCGAATGGTTACGTTGTGAAAATCGTTTTAATAATATAAACTTATTATCTTCTAAAACAGATGGGGTTAATGAGCTACCACAAGTTTCTCAGTGATTACAGAAGAACCTATATAGACTTTTAAAATATAAATTCCATTATCATATATGGTAACATCAAGAGACTGACAGTCTTCTGTCTTTTCGAAAATAGGTTGTCCAAGTACATTATATAATTCTAGCTTATCAATTGGTTGAGAAGCATCTATTTGAACTTGCTCTTTAGCAGGGTTAGGATATACTTTTATAGTTGTATCAATAAAGGATTCATCAATACTCAATGTGTTTTGATATACACGTACATAATCAATGACCATCGCGCTTTGTGAAAAGCTAGGGTCGATGGTACCTGCATAACCGCCCATAGCAACATTTAATAGTAAATATTGATCTTCAAAAAACGGATAAGTATTAACGTCTTTTACGGTTGGATTATAAGTGTAGAATGGCACGTCGTCAATTAAAAATGTAATTTGTTGTGGCGACCAGTTCATAGAATAAACATGAAAATTATTTGCCACATCAGGAAGTGTGGTTGATCTAAAATTTCTAGTATTTCCTGAACAACCAGCGCAATTCGTATGTAATGCAGCAGAAACGTGATTAACAGCTCCTAAACCATGCTCCATAATATCTATTTCTCCACATAACGGCCAGTTAGTCGTTCCATGAGTGGCATCCCAAAAACCACCATCTTCGTTAATGTTTTTACCTAAGGTCCATATTGCAGGCCAGGTTCCATTACCGAATGGCAATTTTGCTCGTACATCTACTCTACCATAAGTAAAAGCATATTTCGAATTTAATCTCGCGCTAGTAAATTGTTTGGTATGACCTTGATCAGAAAAGTTTTCTCTTTTAGCTACAATATTCAAAAATCCATTCTCTACATAAGAATTGTCGGTTCTGTTGGTATAATGCTGCACCTCATTATTGTACCAGCTACCACCGGCAGGAAGTTGTGTTTGATGATGCCATTTTCTAGGATCTACAGGATTGTTACTTCCAGCAGTATCAAACTCGTCAGACCAAACTAAATCTGTATAAACAACATCGATAGGGTTAAAAGGAGTCGCTACAGCACCATTATTAATATCATCTATTACATAAGTACCTGGTATGTTTGTGCCAAAATCAATAAAAACAACTACTCTATCATATTGACCTGTAGCAGATATATTGTTACTAGTACCACTTATCGTTGCATTGCTGAAATCAAAAGTAACATCTTTCCACGCATTTGCTCCTGCTGGTATTTGCTGCAATACTTCTACGTCTGCCTCAGTACCGTTTTCAAACTTGAGTAAGATATTGTGAACATTAGGATCAAAGGCATAAAACCTGAGCGTTACATTTTGATCTGCACTCAGATCAACTGCCGTAGAAACATCTATAAAAAAACCTTGAGTTGATGAACTACCATCGTTAAAAAATTGACCTGCGTTACCTGAACCACCATCAGGATCAGTACGAAAAGAGAATGATGAGCCTGAAAACCCAGTAAATGAAAATTGATTATTCTCAAAATCTAGTGGGAATTGCTGCGCATACGTGAACTGTACAGTGCAAAAAAGGAGAATAAAGTACCTCAATGAAATCATTGCTTTTTTTTGCTAAACTACGACTGTACTAATGGATTTAATAATATAACACCTCAACAAATACTATACAGTACTCATTAAAGGCGTTAAAACTATCAAATAAGTGTAATAAACTGTTGGAATCTTTTACTATCTATAAGCTTTATAGATAACTACTATTTTATTAGTACGATCACTAGTAGTAGATCCAGCGACAAATTTATCTACGTTTATAGTAAAACCATCTGCATCAAATGTGGTCAGTGAAGCTCTAATCAATCCATCTTGAGCGTCTGTTCCACCGCTAGCACTACCATTATCATGAATAGCCTCACCATTATTATTCACAAAAATTGCGGCAATACAATGATTATTTGAAGAGTACGTACCTATATTATTAATACTTGAACCACTTGCACTATATGAAATTACTTGCTGTTCTTTTACATTGTTATAATTAGTTGCAAAACCTAGCATCTGCCCGCTAGCCATTCTTATATCATTAGAATTGTTATTTGCAGACCGATATGCGCCATCATTGTAATCTTGTACACGATTAATCGCCGTAAATTCAATAGAGCTAGGCTTGAAACCTAATCCGGTAATAGTCTTTGAGCCAGATGCGTCAATGATCATTTTACCAAAATGAACTGTCTTTTGAGTAGAGCTTATCACTTGAATCCATTGCCCATTCATCCAGTAATAAAAACCAGCCGGTTTAATTCCAGAAGCGGCAGTGTTCCATACCATTGTACCGTTCACTAATGCTGTTCCATCAGGATTTTTAACGGTAATAATATCAGTATCTGATTGTAAATCTACTCTAGGTAATAACAATCCAGAATCTGTGGAATTAATATCTAACGCCGCTTGGGGATTTCCTGTTCCTATACCTACTTGTGCATGAACTGTAGAAAGAATTAAAGCAAAAAGTAGTGCAGGGATTATACTTTTAAAGTTCATAATTTTTTTTGTAAAAATATTTACATATGTTAATTTTCAAAAAAATGTATCGGTGTTATTCCTCTTAAATCGACAAAACGCACTATTTACATGATTAAAGCTATGCATGCACAGTAAAATAACACCTTTCATCCTATAGAAGTTATCACTAGTTATTCATCTATAAACCTAGATTTTCTAATTTTAGTGGTTGTGTTTATCTCGCTTTCGCGAAAGCGGAATAATAAAACTATCTTTTCAAAGCAAAAAATCCTTTTACCAAAGGTTTATCGGGAATTTGTAACGTAAACCAGTAAGAACTGGAAGGCAATGGATTATTAAGATAAGTACCATCCCAGCCAGGACCTTCAGGTGACATCTGGAAAAGCAATTTACCATGACGGTCGTAAATATAAATAACCGCAGTAGGAAATGCGCTTAATCCGTCCAATGTCCAGTAATCATGAAAACCATCACCATTAGGCGTAAAAAATCGTTGAAAATCAAGTACTGAAAATTGTTGAGTCAAAACACCACAGCCATTTTTATCTCGTATGCGAACGGTATGGAAGCCTTTGTAAAGTCCATTGAAAAAGTTAGGATCTTGATAAGGACCATTATCAACAGAGAATTCATAATCTCCAGGTCCGGAAACTAGAAATTGAGCCGTGTTATCGCCATTTCTAAAATCTTGAGTAATGATATCATCGAGAATTGCAATATCGGATGGTAAGGCTGTAATTGTTAATGAACTCTCACAACCAAAATTATTTGTAACCGTAACGGTATAATTTCCAGGCTGATCTATATTAATAGAATTTAAATTAGAACCGCTCTCGCCTGTACTCCAGACATAAAAATCAAAGCCAGACTCAACACTTATCGTAGTAGGGCTTGCAGCGTCTACACAAACTGTAATATCATCTTGTGGCGCAAGAACCGGCTTAGGATTTATAGTCACATTCAATGCTGTATCACTAAAACAAGAAGTTCTCGTTTCTGTAACTCTCACAAAAATTTGTTGCGGATTTTGAGTAGTAGTAAAAGTGTTTCCTAATGCGTTTTGATCGTTAGCCCGATCTGTAGCGTTAGAATAGAACCGTACTTGATGTAGTGCTGGATCTAGACCATTTAAAATATCTGGATTTTGGTTGCTCAAATTCACATTTAAAAACCCATCAAAATCATCATCGCATAAAAATAAATCTTGAGGATTTGCAATCACTGGCGGATTTGCAACAAAAAGCGGCACACTTACTACAAATTCACACGATAATCCTGTAGGATCGATTACCTTGATGTAATACGTTTCTTCCACAAGCGTTGCGGTAAATACAGACCCTTGCAGATTCAGATCATCTTCTGCATCAGTTTCACTTAAATGATATGTAATATTGAGATTTGCAGCGTTAGGAACTAAGGTATCAATAACACTATCAAAATCAAAAGACTCTGTTGTATTATCGCTACATATAATTATAGCATCTGCAGTTGTTGTTATATTAGTATCGTCTACTTCAATCATGAACTCTGTAAAGTCGGTACATTCAGAATCATTTCTTATCACCCTAACAAATATCTCTTGCGGATTTGAAATGTTAGTATAAGGAAAAGTAAGAGCATTTATACCTATGTTAGCATCATTAAGCGACTCATGATAAGTTACAGTTGTGCTAGACTGACCTTGCAAAACATCTGCGTCTAATGGTGTAAAATCAAACTCTCTAAAACCATCTTGTGCGCCTAAATCATCACATACATCTAGATCGTCAACAGGATTTGCAGTAGGTGCTGGAGGCAAACCTGCACTACCGCTAGTAGAAAGAGAAAAACCACCTTGACCTATGGCAAGTCCCACGATTACGTAATACGTTTCCCCAGCGTTGACAGTGAGCTCTTGTAAAAAACCATTGCCCAACGGTCCAGGACCTTCTTGAGTGTCCACTTCAGTATCGTTTAAGCCGGTATCGCCCGTTACTCCAGCAGCATCAGGATTAGTACTAGAACAACGTATTGCTGCTCCTAGATTATTACAATCTGTCACTGGCCCAAAAACCGCAAAATCATAATCGGCTTGTGGAGTGTCTGGTGTTAGCACAAAACTAAATGTACCAGTAGTTTCTATTTCTACTTTAAACCATACCTGATCTGTCTGAAAGTTGAAGCAAGTAGGTGTGATGTTTCCAGGCAAATTGAACTCGTTTGCTCCTATTCCATCTGGATCAATACCTAAATCAGTATCTCCACAAAGTAAAATGGCATCTCGACAATCATTAGGACTTTGAGCAAGGCCTAATGAAACTAATAGAAGGAGCGTTATTAAGAAAATATTTTTCATAAATTGATGAAGTGACTTACAAATCTAGTACTTCAAGCAACTTATCCAAGTCTTCTTGTGTATTAAAAAAGGAAAAGCTGATTCTTATTCCATCACCACGTAATGATGTCACTATATCATGCTCTAGTAGTTTTTTGTACAAATCTTGATCACCTTTAATATTAAAAATGGAAGAATGTTCTTTTCTAGAGGTCACAACGGCGGCCAAGAGATTTCTCTTTTCAAACTCCATTCTTGCCTTTTGAGCAAGCTTTTTTACTGAATTAGAAACCTGTTCCCATCCCATTTCTTGAATTTTGATAATCGCTTGTTGTAACGTACCAAAAGCAATCATATCTTGATGTCCAGGCTCAAAACGACTGATAAAAGTCACATTAGCATTCATCACATTGCGCGCACTGCGGTAACCTATAGATTTAGGAAAGATATATTCCTGTACGTTCTCTTTTACACAAATAAAACCGTTGCCATCACCAGCATGAAGCCATTTGTAACAAGATGCGAGGATGATGTCTAGTCCGCTTTCGCGAAAGCGGAATTCTTCACAACCTACGTACTGAGTACCATCTGCAATCAGAGTCATATCTGGATACTGTTGTTTCAACTTCTTGATAAATTCCAAGTCCATCTTAATTCCAGAAATGTATTGCACAAGAGAAAAACAGAAGAAATCAGGTTGTTCTTTTTCACAAACCTCTATGATTTGCTCTTCCATATCTTCATTTATAGTGACATAAAACGTTTTAAAATCACGTGTTTCTACTGGCCAGTTTACAGATGGGTAATCATTTTTGAGAAGTAAGAAGGTTGCATTAGGTTCTATATTATTTATTAAAGTGTTGAATCCGGTAGAAAAGTTAGGAATGACGGCTGTAAAATCAGGATCTGCATCGATAAAGTTTGCTATAGTGTGCCGCACCTCATCAATAAAAATATTACGCTTATTTGTAAAAACAGAAGCTTCATCTCTCATTTTCTGGTCCAGTGAATTGCGATAATCTACTAGATCTTGCGAGAGCAGTCCATGATTTGCAGTATTGAGATACGTGTACTTTTTAAGAATAGGAAACTGATCTGTCATTTTATGGTATTGCTAGGAATGTCTGTGCTTAATATAATGTAAATTTGAATGTAAAAATAACGAGAATGTTTGGCAAGAAGAACAAAGAACACACTGGAATAGATTTAGAGCAGAAAGAACTCATAGAAAATGCACAACGACGTATCAAACAGAAACGCGGTTTATTTACACACTTCGTAGTTTTCTTAGTAGGCGCGGTAGGTCTTATCATTATAAGTCAAGTTCTTATGCAAGTGGAACCAGTAAAGGTTCTAGGCATAGAATGGTGGATTTGGATTGTTTTTGCATGGTTTTTACTGTTATGCTATCATGCTTTTAAAGTATTTATTACCAATCGATTGTTAGGTCCAGAATGGGAGAAAAAGCAATATGATCGTCTCGTAACTAAACAACAAAAACGTATTCAAGAACTTGAAAAAAAAGTTGAAAAGGAATACATCGCTCCTAAAACAAAGCTGGTGCTAGATAATGATGACAATAAAAGAAAAATAACCATGATCGCAGCGGCTGGTCAAAACAATGAATTAGGTAAAGATGGAGACCTGGTATGGCATTTACCAGATGATTTCAAAAGGTTTAAAGCTTTGACTACAGGTCACCACATCATTATGGGACGCAAAACTTTTGAAAGTTTTCCTAAGCCATTACCTAATCGCACACATATCATACTTACCAGAGATAAAAATTACAAAACAGAAAATGGCATCGTCGTTCATGATCTAGAAACAGCACTTGCCACCACTTCTGGCGATGAGAATCCGTTTATTATAGGTGGTGGCGAGATTTATAAACTAGGAATGAAAGTAGCTGATGAAATTGAGCTAACAAGAGTTCATGGGACATTTGATGTAGATACTTATTTCCCTGTAATAGACGAGACCAAATGGAAAATCAAAACATCGCTTCATCATCCTGCAGATGATAAGCATAAGTATAGTTTCGATTATGAGACTTGGGTAAGGAAGTAGTTTACAGTTCTTGTATTCAAGCAATCTCTATTCTAAGGAAAACTCATACTAATTGACAAAACCTTAAATTTGCATTATCAATTAAATAACACCAAATGAAAGCATACGTTTTTCCAGGTCAAGGAGCTCAATTCACAGGAATGGGTAAAGACTTATACGATAATTATCCAGAAGCAAAAGAATTATTCCATAAAGCAAATGATATTTTAGGTTTTGATATTTCTAAAATCATGTTTGAAGGAACTGCTGACGAACTCAAAGAAACTAAAGTAACTCAACCAGCTATTTTTATACATTCTGTCGTGCTTGCAAAAATGATGGGTGATGATTTTGCTCCTGATATGGTGGCAGGTCATTCTCTAGGAGAATTAAGTGCGCTTACTGCTGCTGGAGCTTTAAGTTTTGAAGATGGATTGCGTATTGTTTCTAAACGTGCGCTAGCTATGCAAGAAGCATGTGAAGCACAAGAAAGCACCATGGCGGCCATCATAGGTATGGCAGATGAAGATGTAGAAAAAGTTTGTGAAGAAGTAGATGGTGTAGTCGTCGCAGCAAATTACAATTGCCCAGGCCAGCTAGTTATTTCTGGAGAAGTACCGGCAGTTGAAAAAGCTTGTGAAATACTAAAAGAAAAAGGAGCCAGAAGAGCTTTGATTTTACCGGTAGGTGGCGCTTTTCACTCGCCTTTAATGGAACCTGCTCGTGAAGAACTGGCAAAAGCAATTGAAGAAACTGAGTTTAATAAACCTACGTGTCCTATCTATCAAAACGTTTCTACGTTTGCTGTGGAAGGAATTGTAGATATTAAAACCAATTTGATTTACCAGCTTACCGCTCCAGTAAAATGGACGCAATCAGTTCAAAATATGATCAAAGATGGCGCTACTGAATTTATAGAAGTTGGTCCAGGAAAAGCGCTACAAGGATTAATCAAAAAGATTGATCGAGAAGCGCAGGTAAGTCAGGGAAGTGTGGCATAAATAGGTCTCAAAATTATGTGTTAACGTTCTTAGAATGAAAAACCACTCTTAGAAAATTAAGTTTTCTAAGAGTGGTTTATTGTGATTAATGAATCTCAGTTAAAATATTCATACTCAATTAACGTAACAATATTGGTGTTTCGGTTAAAACTGATTCGTATGACTTCTGAACCTAATTTAAATACTACTTTCTTGAGCCATTGATATTAGGAGGTTACCATTGAACATTACTCCTTAAAAATTAATTATTCGTCTGCACTGGGCGGATCAAAAACTGTGCACTTACCAGAATATATTCCATTTTCTTTCACATATAGCCTTGCTGAAAATAGAACGTTTTTATAGTTCATTATCATAATAGCTTTATCTTGATTAAAGAATATTGCAGTGACTTCTGTAATAAATCGATCTTCATTATCTAGCTCACTGTCTTTTGAAATAAATTCTAATCTAGAATTAGTAACGTATTTTTGATCAAAATATTGATTAAAAGACTCGAAGTCATTCTTCCATAATTCTAAATTATCTTTTTGTTCTTTTGAAAAAGAATTTGAGCCACAATTTGCACTACTCAATAAATACTTAAATATTTTTGAGTTTAGATATTTTTCAGATTGTATTAACGTGTTGTGTTTATATATAAAAGCATTTTTTGTTTTAATCGGACTTTTCTCATTATATCTAGTGGCATCGTTTAGTAACTGATATACCTTTTGTTCATAGCTTAATTGTTCTGTTTTTTCTTGATATGATTGAGGTTGATGAACAGAGTTTTCTGTTTTACATGAGAGTATAAAAAGAAAAAAAAGTATTGTAAATATTTTCATTACGGGCAGGATTTAGTTCCAATAGGTATTTGTCCAGTTACATCCATGCCAGACTCTACACTATCACGAAATTCAATTGCTAATTGTTCGTTATCGTCTATTTGATCAAAAGCCTCACTCACTTTCATTCCACCAGACCAAGCCATTCTAGTATATTCAATACTAGCTACGCTAGGATCATTGTGCCATTTTTATAAAAAATAAGGCATAGATGATTCTCTTCTTTAAATTTACTCATATCCTAAGGGAGGATTTGTTATCGTCGTGATTCTATTGTATTTTTCATGTTCTAACTTAAACAAAGAGATTGAATTAAATCCAGGCTGTATTTCGATACTTAAAATGGCATAATGATTATAAAACAAAACGGCATTTATATTCTTCAAGTATATTTTGTTATTTGGCATATTGTCATTTTTACAAAAAATCAAATTTGGAATTGAAATTTTGTTTTGATCAAAAGTTGAAATTAAAAAATCAGTGTTAGTTTGTTTCCATTTTTTATCATCCAAAATATCCTTCGGTAAATAAATATTATTTTTACTATTTGCATTCACCAACAGCTTTTTCAAAATTTCGTCATCTAAATTTTTTGCTGAATCTTTTAGATTGTGATTAATATTTATGTAAGCATTATTACTACTAGAATTTTCTGATTTACGCTCAAAAACCTCATTCAGTAACTTATAAACTTTATTTTCATAATCAGTGGCTTTTTGTGCTTGACATGAATTAATAATTAAATAAATAAATAGAAATAAATATTTCATGTTAACAGTTTGTTGGTATTATTCCTAAAAGTGGGACCTCTAATGAAGGTGGTAATTCCCTAGACTCTATAGCGTCTCTACTTATTATTAAATTTTGTTCTGTGAAGTCTAGCTCTTCATAAGCATCACTATCCCTCATTCCACCTGACCAAGCCATTCTAGTATATTCAATACTAGCTACGCTAGGATCATTGTGCCATTGTTCTAAGGAGTTTGCCATTGCATCTACAAATGCATTTGCCATTAAAACGTGTTGAGGATCACCGGGAGCATTACCGATAAATATTTGCGCAAATAATTCATCGATCGCTCTACCCATATCACCACCAGGTTGATTTACAAGTTGATATTTTATATAGGCATGTACCAATTCATGTATAACGGTTCTTGCTAAAGCCAAATCAGTAGCATTGTTTACATAATTTTGATCAAAAGTTATAACTGACATATTACCACCTAAATTTATTGAACCACTTTCAGTTTGTGCCTTGAGAGAATTAGCCAGTAATAATATAGTAAATAAGAATACTGTTTTAGGCATGTTCAAATCAAATGATTTAGATTTTCATATTTTAGTTAATATTATGAGTTCCCCCAATGGAATAATTGGAATTGTGTAATTACCATTACAGGGTGCGAAGTCTTTTGGAGCATCGTCATGTGATAAATAATTCAACAATTCTAATTTTTCGACACTCACTCCTGCAACCGCAGGAATGTACTTATAATATAGATCATTTACTCTTACACAATCTCCAACTTCTGCATAGAAATTAATAATATTCCCGTTTGGATTAACCAAATCTGATTCTATAATATTAATATGATTGTTATCTGCAATAGATAGCGTCTCAGATAAAACGTTATTATTTGCATCAGTAATTTTGTATCTTGTTTGTAAACGATCTATAAGCACATTATCAAAAGTAGGCACTGTAGCTACTGAAGTATGTATTTCTAAAGTTCTTTGATTACTTATACTACCACGCCACACACCTACATAAGGTTGTAAAACATTATTTAAATCACGTATCTCGGTCAGGTTATCAGGCAAACTTAAATTTTCTTGATGTTTATGTGTTTGGAAATAATAGTATTGATCAAGAGAGATAATTTGAGCGTTGAGAGAATTAGCTAATAATATAATAAATAAGAATACTGTTTTAAACATGTATAAATCAAAAGATTAAGATTTTTATTATTTAGTTAGTACAATTAATTGACTCATAGGTATAGGAGCAGCAGCATAACTACCGTTGCATGGAGCTGACTCCCTTGGAAATGCACCACTTGTACGACTACTTATCACTTCTAATTTAGCAGGACTTATGCCTTCAACCGCTGGAATGATTTTATAGTGTAAATCATTAACTCTACCACATACTCCTGGCTCTGCATAAAAGCTAATCATATCCCCAATCGGATCTGCAAAACGTGACCAGATAACGTTAATATGATCGTTATCAGTAATGGACAACGTCTCATATAGAACATTATTATTAGCATCAGTAATTTTATATCTTGAGAGTAAACGGTCTATTAACACATTATCAAATGTAGTTACTGTAGCTACTGAAGTGTGTATTTCTAATGTTCTTTGATTACTTATACTGCCTCGCCATACACCTACGTAAGGTTGTAAAATATTATTTAAATCACGAATTTCAGTGAGGTTATCAGGTAAACTTAAATTTTCTTGATGTTTATGTGTCTGGAAATAATAGAATTGATCAAGGGATATGATTTGAGCGTTTAGAGAATTAGCTAGTAAAATTAGAAATAGTATTAAGGTTGTGATATTATTCTTCATGACATTTATTAATTGTAAGTTTGTTACTTTGATTTAAATTAAGGTTATTTATACTACCATTGCTTTCTAGTTCAAATAACTGAAAATCATCAAGATTTAAACCAATATCTTGTTTCATAAATTTTAAAAGGCCTTCTGTTCTTGATTTGTCAATTCTTTTTAAATAAATACTTTGAATTATTTTCAGGTGAAGCAAAATTTCCAGCGTTTAGTAAAGATGGAATATTCACAGCACTACCAGAATATTTTAATATGTAAGTTTTCTTCTTTAAAATCTGACCAGTTGTATTTAATACCTTATCGTCTTGTAAAGGAACTGAAATTCCTAAATAAACCTTTTTTAAAGGAATACCATTTGTATTAGCATTATACAACAGTTTTACAAACTGGAGTAAATCTTGTGGAGAAAAAGTCTTTATCGTATTTTGAAAAACTTCTGTATTTCCTTCCCTCTTCAAATAATTTTCATTGTGATTATGATAAGCACCCACTGTTGTTAGTGTAATAGGAAGATATAGTTCATTTGCGTTAGGGTTTGTGAGATTTATAAATTGACCGTTCTCTTCTTTATAACCAGATTCGTAATTTAAATGGGTACTATTTTTCAATTCGTTAATGATTCGTTGGTCTTCAGCTTTATTTAATTTTAGTCCCAAAGCGGTACAGCTTTCATCAGATACTTCCTCTTCATCCACGGGAACTACTGGAATAACAACACTACTACCACCGTCACCTGCCCCAGGTCCAGAACCAGTATCTGCGCCACCGCAAGGACCGTTTTCTCTCACTACGGCCCAACTATTTGTACAATAGATATAACCAGGAGTGCCAGGGTATGTTCCATTTGCAATTCCACATTCAGAATCTCCTGGTAGATGTCCTTCACCAGAACAGCCTATTTCAAAGCAATCGGTACGTGTTGTAAATGAAGTCTGTATACATTTCAAAAAGCTAGGTATTAAAGAATCACCTGTAACTAAAGTAGCCTGTATATTATCCATATTATACGCTCCACTAGGTAAGATTTCATAATTAAATAAATGTTGAATAGTTGTCGTATCGTTAACAATAGTGATCATATAGTTTCTTAATAAACTTTGTCGTTCCACACTGTCTTGAACTATTTGAAAGGTGTACGATTTATAATCGACACTTTCTATTACCTGTATGCGACTTGTATCAATTTGTATACCAGATGCATTTGTAGATTTACTTACCACACTTGAAGATAGGGAATTTATTTTATCTCCTATAATAGGAGTTTGTAATAAGTCCTTCCCATGTACAAACCTTCCTTGTATTTCTGGAAAATTGAGTTCATTCTGAGCCTCTTCAAAAACTTCATCTTTCTCACATGAAGAAATAGAAATTACAGTAACCGTGAGAACGATTATAAATACATAATAAAAATAGGATTTCCTGAACATAGAATAAGGTATAGTTGTCATTTGAGATAATGACAGGTTAATGATTTATACAATTCAGGGAATGTGAAGGTAACTGGATAGATAGATAGATAGATAGATAGATAACTAATATTTTAACATTTAGTTAACCTTTTAAATCCAACAAAACGCATCAGTGATTAACTTATAATATTGTGGTTCAGATGTTTAACTGAAGAGTTAAGATTTATCAATCAAAAAACGAAAATCGATGAAAATAAAAATGCCAAGCAAAATTGCTTAGCATTTTATTAATTATTAAATACGTCTAGTTCTAAAAAAAAACTCCTACAACTCCAAAGCCTTCTTCACATCTCCATCCATCAATAAATTGATAGGATCTTCAAGTGCTTCTTTAATAGCTACTAAGAAACCAACAGATTCTTTACCATCAATGATTCTATGATCATAAGAAACAGCCAGATACATCATAGGTCTGGCGACAATGTTACCATCTACTACAACAGGACGCTCAATAATATTGTGCATTCCTAAAATCGCACTCTGTGGTGGATTGATAATAGGCGTACTCATCATACTACCGAAAACTCCTCCGTTAGTAATCGTAAAAGTACCTCCCGTCATTTCATCTACTGTGATATCTCCATCTCTTGCTCTTAAAGCAAGTCTTTTAACTTCTTGCTCTACACCTCTAAAAGAAAGGTTTTCTGCATTTCTAATTACTGGCACCATTAATCCTTTAGGACCAGAAACCGCTATAGAAATATCTGCAAAATCATAAGAAATCATTTCCTTACCGTCGATCATAGAGTTTACCGCTGGATACATTTCTAGCGCTCTAACCACTGCTTTTGTAAAGAAAGACATGAATCCTAAAGATACTCCATGCTTTGCTTTGAAGGTTTCTTTGTACTCTTTTCTCAAGTCAAAAATAGGCTTCATGTCTGCCTCGTTAAAGGTCGTCAACATTGCCGTTTCATTCTTAGCACTTACTAGACGCTCTGCCACTTTACGTCGCAGCATAGAAAGTTTAGAACGAGACTCACCGCGAGAACCAGTTCCTGGTGTTCCCATAGATGGTTTTGCATTTACAGCATCTTCTTTAGTAATACGTCCATCACGACCAGTTCCTGAAACAGATTTAGGATCTATTCCTTTCTCATCAAGAGTCTTTTTTGCTGCAGGACTAGGAGTTCCGCTTGCGTAAGTTTCTTTTGCTTGTTCTGGTTGCGGTGCTTTCTCTCCAGTAGATTTACTCTCTGGATTGTCCTTGCGCATTTCCTTTGCTACATCTCCGGCATTTCCACCTTCATCGCCGCCGCCCATAGTAGGACCAGAATTCTCAACATCCTTTGAGCCTTCATTAGGGTTAGCCGCTTCTGTATCGATAAGACACACAACTTCACCTACGGCAACAGCGTCACCTTCTTCAGCTTTAAGAGTGATAATTCCACTCGCTTCTGCTGGTAATTCTAGTGTTGCTTTATCACTATCAACCTCTGCAATAGCTTGATCTTTTTCAACCCAGTCACCATCGGCAACTAGCCATTCTGCAATTTCTACTTCTGTAATCGACTCGCCTGGTGAAGGCACTTTCATTTCTAGAGCCATAATTTATTTGTTGGTATTAAAAACATCTTCTATTATTCTTGCCTGTCTTCTCTTAGATCTTGTAGAACTTCCTGAAGCAGGTGCTGCATACATATTTCTAGAGCACACGCGCCATGATCTGGTCTCTGGCATGTGTAACATCAAGTGGGAATATGCTCCCATATTTCTAGGCTCTTCTTGTGCCCATACGATATCTTTTGATCCGTATTTTTTGATAATCGCTTGCATTTGCTCTACTGGTAACGGGAACAATTGTTCTAGTCTTACCAGCGCCACATCTGTGCGGTTATTTTCTTCTCTGTATTCTAGTAAATCATAATAGAATTTACCTGAGGTGAATACTAGTGTTTCCGCTTTCGCGAAAGCGTCACCATCAACATCTATTACTTCTTGGAAATGACCGTTCTCAAATTCTGAAATCGTGCTTACCGCTTTAGGGTAACGCAACAAAGACTTAGGAGTAAATACAACGAGCGGCTTGCGGTAGTTTACTAACATCTGACGACGTAGTAAATGGAACATATTTGCCGGCGTTGTACAATTTGCCATGAACATATTATCCCTAGCACAAAGTTGTAAATAACGTTCTATACGCGCACTAGAATGCTCTGCTCCTTGCCCTTCATAACCGTGAGGTAAAAGTTTTACCAGACCGTTTTGATTCTTCCATTTATCTTCTCCAGCACTGATGTACTGGTCCATCATAATTTGAGC
Source organism: Nonlabens dokdonensis (assembly GCF_002162835.1). GTDB lineage: Bacteria > Bacteroidota > Bacteroidia > Flavobacteriales > Flavobacteriaceae > Nonlabens > Nonlabens dokdonensis_B. The sequence continues at coordinate 3,444 of NZ_MAAX01000048.1, read as the reverse complement.
ACCGTTTGAGAAATCCCCAAATTGAGCTTCCCATATGGTGAGCGTATTAGGTCGTGCCAGAGCATAACCATATTCAAATCCTACAACTCCATACTCCGATAAGTGCGAGTTGTAAATATCCATTTTACCTTTTACACCATCTATATGATTATGTAAAATGAATTCGTTTTCATGATTCTCTGATTTCACAACGGCATGACGGTGAGAAAAAGTTCCTCTTTCTACGTCCTGACCACTCATTCTTACATTGTAGCCTTCCATCATTAAACTACCATAAGCAAGGTGTTCTCCCATTGCCCAGTCTAGCTTGTCCTCATTCCACATCTTCTGACGTGACTCAATAATCTTTTTAATTTTTCTAATGAAGGATTGACCTTCCGGAAGTTGCGATATAGCTGAAGTGATTTTTTCTAAAGTAGCGCGGTCTACACCGGTTTCTACTTGCTGCATCATTTCTACTTCTGTAGCTGTCTCAAAACCATTCCACTCATCTTGCATAAAAGGAGTGATAATGGTATTTTCCATCTGTCTAGAGGTTGCAAGCTCTTCTTCTAGTCGCTCTTTGTATTGAGCTTCTAACTCTTTTACTCTACCTTGATCTATTAATCCTTCTTGAAGCAATCGATCTGCATAAATATCTCGCGGATTTTTATGCTTTCCTATTGCTTTATACAATTGCGGCTGTGTAAAACGAGGTTCATCACCTTCATTATGACCGTACTTTCTATAACCTAGTAAATCTATAAATACATCACGACCAAACTCCATACGGTAATCCAGCGCAAAATTCATGGCATGTACTACAGCTTCAGCATCATCTGCATTTACATGAAGCACAGGAGATAGCGTCACTTTTGCAATATCTGTACAATAAGTAGAAGATCTTGCATCAAGATAGTTAGTTGTGAAACCTACTTGATTATTTACTACTAAGTGAATAGTTCCAGCGGTTTTGTAAGCGTCTAGCTGAGACATTTGCACCACTTCATAAACGATTCCTTGACCAGCAATCGCAGCGTCACCATGCAATACTATAGGCAACACCTTTGAGAAATTCTCTGGATTGTGCATGTCTTGTTTTGCACGTGTGATCCCTTCTACCACAGCTCCTACCGTTTCTAAGTGAGATGGATTAGGAACGATATTTAAGTTGATATCGTTACCGTTATCAGTTTTTCTTTTACTTGTATATCCTAGATGGTATTTGACATCACCATCAAATATGTCTTGCTCATAATCTTTACCATCAAATTCTGAGAAAATATCCTTTACAGGCTTCCCAAAAATATTAGTCAGTACATTAAGACGACCACGATGCGCCATCCCTAATACAAATTGATCGACACCTTTATCTGCAGCATTTTCAATTAAGGCATCTAAAGCTGGAATGAGTGATTCATTTCCTTCTAGAGAGAAACGCTTTTGACCTACGTATTTTGTGTGTAAGAACGACTCAAAAGAAACCGCTTCATTAAGTTTCTTTAAAATCTGATTTTTTTGCTCTTTAGAAAAAGATGGATGATTGTTATTTCTATGCAACCAGCTCTGGATCCATTTGATCTCATGAGGCTTGCGTATATACATGTATTCTACACCTATACTATCGCAATAAACTTGTTCTAAATGATCAATGATAGACTTAAGACTAGCTTTACCTAATCCTACCAGTTCACCAGAGTCAAATTGAGTGTCGAGATCTGCATTTGAAAGGCCAAAGTTCTCCAAGCCTAATTTAGGCTCATAGTTACGACGTTCTCTTACGGGATTTGTTTTAGTAAACAAATGACCGCGCGATCGATAAGCATCAATTAGTTTTACAACACTAAATTCCTTCATCATTTGATCAGGCACTTGTGTTGATTTAGTTTCTCCTCTTTCAATGTACTCTACAACTACATCACCATCTGCAGCGCTTTCCATTCCAAAATCAAACCCTTGAAAAAAGGCACGCCACGACGGCTCAATTTTATCAGGATTGATTAAGTATTCATCATAAAGTTGTGCGAAGTATGCAGTATGAGCTGCGTTCAGAAATGAAAATTTGTCCATATATGGAAGGAAATTTATCCTTTTTAACGATTGTACAGCAAAAATAAAGAATTGAATGCTCATCTTAACAACTTTTGTATATTTATAACAGTACAAATTGTTAAGCAAAGCATTATGAAAATCATTTCGATTAAAAAACTTATCATATCCTCAATATTTATTCTCTTTTGCTGCATTTCTTTCAGCCAACAAAATGCAGATGGAAAATTTTGGGATCGTGTTCGTTTTGGAGGCAACATAGGAGCAAATTTTGGAAACAACTTTTCATCAGTTTTAATTGCACCACAAGCGATATATCAAGTAAATCCATACGTAGGTCTTGGCTTAGGTTTAAACTACAGTTATTCAGAAAGAGATTTGAATAGGTTTGATGACTTTACTTCCACAATAGTAGGTGGTAGCCTTATTGCGATAGGTCAACCTATTGATTTTCTTCAATTAAGTGCCGATTTTGAATACTTGCGAGTGAATAGAAATTTCAGAGAAAGAAGTTTAAACGATGAGTATTGGGTTCCCGCGTTGTTTCTAGGCGCTGGATACCAGCAAGGTAATTTTGTAGTAGGAGCTCGCTACGATGTTTTGTTTAATGATAGACGTAGCATCTATTCTAATGGTATACAGCCATTTGTAAGGTTATTATTTTAAAAACAACGTATAGATCGTGCTTTTAGCCATAAAGATATCTTAAAGAATTATCAATCAATTTATAAATTCTCACTTCATTTAACATAAATTATCTTTTAAATCAAGCATTTAAAATATTCTTAATAAAGTAAAGGTTCATAATTGTTATACTTGATTAAATCAAAAATCAATAATTATGAAAAAGTCAATATTTACAATATTAATGCTGTCCACAATTATGATAGCTTGTAAGGATAACGATAAAGAAACAGATGATTTAGCAAAAGAGCAAAGCGTTGCAGAAGCAGATTATGAAAATAACGATGATTATAATACAACTGCCGTCGTAACTTACAATTTAGAAAGTGCAGAAGAAATGGCTGATGAAGCTAGAGAAAATGTCACCATGGATAAAAACAATATGGTATCATTAAAAAACTTTACTTCTTACGGCGAACTTCAAAATAATATTAAAAATCTCTCCATTGATCCTAACAAGAGAGATAAGATGCAGGAAAAAAAGGCTATTGAATCCTTCAACTATTTCGTATCGAACATGCCAAATTATCTAAAGACTGATTTAATCATGAAAGAAGTGGAGGATGCAAGAATGGCTATGAAAAAACTAGAAAAGGATCTTAATGATGAAACAACTTCATCAAGAGTAATTAAAAAACACATACAAAATGTAAAGGATAAAGTTACAGACCTTAACAATGAGATCGTAGATATGCGTTTAAGTTTAGATAAACAAGATTTAGACTATGCGGC